>JBDTLW010000093.1:0-6891 GCA_039934575.1 Parafilimonas sp.
GCAGATTCATCAATATCATCAAAATAACTCACAGCTTTAAGCGCTATTAATGAATTGGTATTGGGATATTTTATTTCAAAAAATCGCAGCATATCATTAATTGAAAAATGCTCCAGTAAAAAATAAATATCTATAAAATCTTTTAAGCGCTGTCCGCTGTTTATTATTGCATTCAGCTTCATAGCAGAAATATCTTCTTTTGAAAGAAAACTGATTTCTTCTTCAGTTATTGGCGGGTTTACAAAAGAATATGGGTGTTTTATAAAATCTACTTTTATGTTATTGATAACTGATAAAAGCGTGTTATTGCCTTCATAATCCAACCTCACCTGAAATTTACTTTTTAGTAAAGAACCTAAGCTTTTTGAATTCAAATCATCTTGTGTGAACAAATCAATATCAATAGAATTTCGATGACCTAACTGAAGCGCCAATGAGTGCCGCCAACCAGTAAAAAATTATGTAATTCAGGGAGCGCCTGTAATTGCTGAATTAAGGAAATTGTTTCAGGTAAAATAATATGGGGTTCTTTATGCAGCATGCAGCATATCTGAATTAAGAAATTTACGGGCGAAATCTTTATCTCTTTTATCTAACTGCCTTGACCATTCAACGGTTTCAAGAATTTTATCAGGTCCATAAAATTTATAAATCTCTTTCCATTCATCTAACCATCCTCGTTGAACAACGCGTTCAATAACTATTTTATAAGAACGCTGCCAGTTGAAATTTTCAACATCGTATTCCCATAATAAATGCGGACGTATGTTTGGTTTTGACTGCATTATTGTTTCATCAAATTTACAAATAAATAAGTTGAAACCTATGCACAAATATTCATTTAAAACGCAGAAAATTGTTTACAGAACTTAATGGATTATTCCTCTTTGCCACCGATTTTTTCTTCACTGTTGCTTTGGCTTTAGGATTAAACTCAAGCGCAAGTTTAAACCAATATTTCAATTGCTTTGTTGTGTTGAGTACAGATTCTTCAACTTCAACATAACCATGCAAATCTTTTCCTTTCATTATCATTGATGAGCAACCGGATTGCTCTACCAGTTCATCATGTATGGCAGGATCAATGCGGAGCATAATGTTATTACCGCGAACAGCAATGCATAATTTTTCATTCACCATAAATGCAATGCCACTAAACATTTTCTTTTCTTCAACATTGGCAATATCTGTTAATAATTCTCTTACTCTGTTTGTTAGTTTTTCATTTATGGCCATTATAAAATTTTTATTTGCAAAGCCCTGATATTATTTTTTTATGTAAAGGAAATTCATGCAATAAGTTTTGTTTATCCGCCATTTCAAAATCTGCAAAATCAAACCCGGGAGCAACCGTGCAACCCGCTAAAACAAATGAAGTTTTTTCTGCACATTCAGCAGCAAACCATGTATTGGCAGGAACAATAAATTGCAGTACTTCATCTTTGTCAATAGCAGCACCTAATTTAATACATCTGTAATCGGCGTTATTATATAAAACATGAATTAATAAAGTATTGCCCGCATAATGATGCCAGCATTCATCACTTTTTATTTTATGAAATGCTGAAAAATTTCCTTGCTGCAACAAATAATAAATAGCTGTTGAATAATTGCGATCGCCTGTAAAATTTTTTAATGATGCTACAGGAATTATGCCTTTGCTGCGGTATGTTTCTTTATAATATCCGCCTTCCGGATGCGGCTTCAAATTCAGTTGTTCTATATAAAATGCCGCATCATGCATTTAATCACTATTGATATTGTTTTTAAGATTATGCATGGATATTACCACTTCGCTTTCTCTTTTAAAGAAGATAAAAATTACATATAAAGCAGCGGCAGCAATCAATCCATAAAATAAAGGGAAGGAACCATCTTTCATTGATTCTGTATTTAATAATCCTTGCTTACTAAGCGCATACATTTGGCTAACACCAAAAGCATTGTATAAAAAATGTGTGAGAACAGAAAGCCATAAATTTTTACTGAAATAAAATACATATCCTATTATCAAACCCAAAGCAAGTCTTGGCAAAAATCCATAATACGACATGTGAATAGCACTGAACAAAATGCTTGTAATTAGAATTCCGACGAATGCATTTTTGGTGATGCCTATCATAACCGGTTGCAATGACCCGCGAAACAACATCTCTTCAAATAACGCCGGCAATAAAGCAATCATGATAAGTGATATAATATAATCCTGCAAAGATTTCATATTGGCAATTGCAAACATTTGTTTATCGTATTCATCTTCCAGGCCTTTAAAATAATGCGCTGCAGATTTTGAAATAGGTATCATTTCATTTACTTCACTTAATACACCACTTACTGCTAAACCAATAAGCATGATACCAATAATTATGAAGACCTGTTTACCGCTTATGGCACTATTAAAACCAATATAACTGATAGGTTTGCGGTTAATAATCCTTGCAAAAATGAAAGATGGAACAGCCATAAAAAAGAATGTGGTTACAAACTGTAAAACTCTTGACAGGTTTGCGTTTTCAGATTTTAATAAAGCTTCAGACAAATTTTCAAGAGGTACATGCAGATAAGCGGTTGCAATTGGAATGCTCACAAAGCTTCCCAGCAATAATCCAACACCGCTTAATAATAATAAAATTGCCAGTTGAGACCAGGGTGAAAACTGTGGTCGTTGCAGATCGTAATCAATCATAAAATTTGTATAGCTTAAATTTGCCGCTCAAATTTATAGGAGCAGAATCAGATAGCTGTAATTAATTTGAACCATTAATTATAATGATAAAGATCGGCAATATAGAATTACCTGAATTTCCATTGTTGTTAGCGCCAATGGAAGATGTAAGCGATCCGCCGTTTCGTGCTGTATGTAAAGACAATGGCGCTGATTTAATGTACACCGAATTTATTTCAAGTGAAGGCTTAATACGTGATGCCATAAAGAGCAAACAAAAGCTTGACATATTTGATTATGAACGACCGGTTGGCATCCAGATTTTTGGCGGTGATGAAGAAGCGATGGCGATGAGTGCAAGAATTGTTGATGCGGTAAATCCGGATCTGCTTGATATAAATTTTGGTTGCCCGGTAAAAAAAGTTGTAAGCAAAGGCGCAGGCGCTGCGGTTTTAAAAGATGTTGAATTGATGGTGCGATTAACTAAGGCTTGTGTTAATTCCACCTCATTACCTGTAACGGTTAAAACACGTTTAGGCTGGGATGATACAAATAAAAATATTGTTGAAGTTGCAGAGCGTTTGCAGGATGTTGGTGTAAAAGCTTTATCCATTCATGGCAGAACGCGCAGCCAATTGTATAAAGGTGAAGCAGACTGGACGTTAATTGCTGCAGTAAAAAATAATCCACGTATATCTATTCCAATTTTTGGTAATGGCGATATTGATTCTCCTGAAAAAGCATTGGAATATAAAAACAGATATGGAGTTGATGGCATTATGATTGGTCGTGCTGCCATTGGTTATCCATGGATATTTAATGAAATAAAATATTACCTGCAAACCAGTGAACATTTATCTGCACCCACTATTCAGGATCGCGTAAGCGTAATAAAAAAACATTTGCAGCGCAGTATTGAATGGAAGGGTGAAATGCTTGGTATGCTTGAAATGCGCAGGCATTATGGAAATTATCTTAAAGGATTACCTAACATTAGAGAATACAGAACCAAGCTGGTTACACTAAAAGAACCTGAAGCTATTTTTGATCTGCTTGATGAAATCAATAATGCTTATGCCGGCGTTCAATCAGAAAAAAGAAAATCAGATATCAGCGAGCTTGCGTACAGTTGCGGATGAGTAATTCTGCCATTTATGATTAATAAAAAATAAAAAGCCTCTGCCGGGATGCTGCAGAGGCTTTTGTTTTATTGTTGAATATTAATGCTGAATGTTTACCTGTTGCTTATCTATTAATTCACCTTTATCCGTAATAAGAACAAGATAATATATACCATTTATTAAGGATGAAACATTTACTGTAAATACATTGTTCCCTTTATTTACTAAAATGCTTTTAACCAATACTACATTGCCTGATCTGTTTGTCAATTGAGCTTTTACATATTGCTGTTGTTTTCCTGTAACTGTAAAATTGAATATAGAATTAGCCGGGTTAGGAAATACTTTGTTTACTTTATTATTATCATTATTTATTGCAGAAATGTTTTCAGCATTTTCAGTATTTCCTTTAGCAAACGAAGCTGAAATTGTTTGTGTGCCGGTACTATTCTTTTGATTATCTGTTATATTAGGAGCAGTTGTAAAACCAAATACCATCGGATCAATAGCTCCATTTACCCTTACAGTTTTACCTACAGATGCAGTGGCGCTCACATTTACTGCAACAATAAAATAGCCCTGATCACCTGCTGCCATTGCCTTTGAAACATTTACTGAATATGTATGCGGTGCATCATACGTCGCTACAGCATAGCCCAAATAAGTGGCGCCTGAAATAACCGGCGAAGATGCATTGTAATAAAGATAAGCATAGGTAAGGTCATTATTATCATGATTACCACTAAGTGTAAACTGGATATTATTTACAGTAGTTGGCTCAGTAAGTACATTCATTTTTGCAGCATAAACAACATTGTAAGTACTTCCCTGCACAATGCTTCCGGATGATAACGTTGGTGTTGTTAAGGTAATATCAGCGGCCTGTATTTTTTGAGCTTTAGCTTTGTTAGTTTGACTGTTTGTGATATTAGGTGCTGTGGTAAAGCCAAAGACCATTGGATCTGTTGCACCGTTAATCAATACCGTATGGTTATCTGTAGCTGTGTTGCTTACGTTTACGGCAACAATAAAATAGCCCTGATCTCCTACAGCCATTGCCTTTGAAACATTTACTGAATATGCATGTGGGGCTGCATACGTAGCTACCGTATAGCCTAAATAAGTGGCGCCTGAAATAACGGGCGAAGATGCATTGTAATAAAGATAAGCGTAAGTAAGATCGCTGTTATCGTGCGTACCGCTAAGTGTAAATTGAATATTATTTACTGTAGTAGGTTCGGTAAGCACTTTCATTTTTGCAGCATACACAACGTCGTAAGTAGTTCCCTGGTTAATATCTGCTGCAGTCACAGTTGCACTTGTTAAGGTAATATCAGCGGCCTGTATTTTTTGAGCTTTAGCTTTGTTAGTTTGACTGTTTGTGATATTAGGTGCTGTGGTAAAGCCAAAGACCATTGGATCTGTTGCACCGTTAATCAATACCGTATGGTTATCTGTAGCTGTGTTGCTTACGTTTACGGCAACAATAAAATAGCCCTGATCTCCTACAGCCATTGCCTTTGAAACATTTACTGAATATGCATGTGGGGCTGCATACGTAGCTACCGTATAGCCTAAATAAGTGGCACCGGAAATATCCGGGGATGTAGCATTGTAATAAAGATAAGCGTAAGTAAGGTCGCTGTTATCATGCGTGCCGCTAAGCGTAAAATCCATTCGGGTTATCGTTACGGCACTTACGGTTACTTTCATATCCACAGCATAAACAACATTGTACGTAGTTCCCTGGTTAATATCTGCGGCAGCAATAGTAGTAGTTGTTAATGTTACTTTGGGTGCTGCTTTTGCTTTGTTTGAAATAAAGCTTAGCGCAAACAAAGACATCAATAAAAAGTAAAAATTCTGTTTCATGATTTTGCATTTAAGAGTGAAAACCAAATATAATTGTATGAAACAGAAAAGTTACTATTGAATTATTGAATGGATATATTGATTTATTAAAAGGTTTTCATTGTTGTCATAATGAAATAAAAACGTCTTGTAAAAATTAAATGCAATGATTTATTCTGCTGTCTGCAGTTCTAAAACCTTTGCTCTTATTTTTCCTTCAATTTCATTGGCAAGTTCTTCGTTATCTCTAAATAATGCTTTTACAGCTTCGCGTCCCTGACCCAGTTTATTGCTTTCATAACTAAACCAGCTTCCGCTTTTTTGCACGATACCCATCTCAACACCCATGTCAATAATTTCACCGATCTTGCTAATGCCTTCACCAAAAATTATATCAAATTCTGCACTGCGAAAGGGAGGCGCTACTTTATTTTTTACCACCTTTACTTTTACACGATTACCAATTGCTTCATCACCGTCTTTAATTTGCGCAGTGCGGCGAATATCCAATCTTACAGAGCAATAAAATTTTAAGGCATTACCTCCGGTTGTTGTTTCAGGATTGCCAAACATTACACCAATTTTTTCACGCAACTGATTTATAAAAATGCATATCGTATTTGTTTTGCTGATGGTTGCTGTAAGCTTCCGCAAAGCCTGGCTCATAAGCCTTGCGTGTAAGCCCATTTTGCTATCGCCCATTTCACCTTCCAGTTCACTTTTTGGAACTAAGGCTGCTACAGAATCTATCACTACAACATCCAATGCGCCGGAAAGAATTAAACGATCAGCTATTTCCAAACCCTGTTCGCCATAATCCGGCTGTGATATCAAAAGATTGTCAATATCAACACCCAGCTTTTGCGCATAAGCGCTGTCGAATGCATGTTCAGCATCAATGATTGCACAAATGCCTCCTTTCTTTTGTGCCTCTGCAATTACATGTGTTGCAATGGTAGTTTTACCTGATGATTCAGGACCATAAATTTCAACAACTCTTCCACGCGGCAAACCGCCAACACCAAGTGCAATATCCAAACCTATAGAACCGGTTGAAATAACTTCCATAGTTTGTTCACCACGCTCGTTCATCATCATCACGCTTCCTTTACCGAAGTCTTTATCAATTTTTTCGATGGTTAGTTTTAATGCTTTTAATTTATCTGAACTCAAGTCTTTTGCTTTATCGTTTTTCATTGTATGCTGTTTAATTAAGATTGCAAAGCTAATATATTTAGTTTCCAAACATAAGCA
>JBDTLW010000094.1:0-6879 GCA_039934575.1 Parafilimonas sp.
AAAATAAACTATACAGGGACTGGCAACCTTACTTTAGTGTTTAACCAGGAAAACAGGTTAAACTACGGCAGTGCTGACCCTACCTATTTCCAGGTATATAAAGACACTGCTGCAGCCGCAATCTACAGTCAATATTATTATTCAACCAGCGGTAATATAAATCTAACCGGGCTTGCTAAAGGGTATTATTACATAAAAGTATTTACTTACTACACTGGAATAGGCTTACATTTTAGTTCTTATAGTATTACTAATACTTTCACGCAAATAAATACGGCTAAGGTTACGGTAAGCGATTATGTAATTCCGGAAACCTGCTCTCCAAAAAACAGTATTACATTTAACTGCATTAAAGGGCAGGCGCCTTATACTGTACAACTATATCGCTTTGGTGTTCCTTACGGCGATCCGGTAACAACAAATAGAAAAGTAATATTTAAGAATTTACCTGAAGGTCTTTATTATGCTCATGGATTCAGCGATGGAGCAACAGGTACAGCATTTGCAAAGAGTAAAACGCTCAGGCTGATACCAACACCTAAAGGCTTAAATACTACCAATATTTTGGTTGCAAGAGCAACATTAAACTGGAAAACAGTTGCCTGTGCTGCTTTTTATTCTATAAGTTATTCAGAGCATAATTCAGGTGTTTGGACAACAAAGAGCACAGATGGAAATGTAAACAATTATCTGCTTAAAGGTTTATCGCCAAATACCATGTACGATTGGACAGTAGCTTCTGTAGATACAGCAAATAAGAAAAAGATGATCGGACAATACGCAGACAGCATCAGCTTTACTACTGCAGCATCTTTTGTTGCTGGTAATGATAATTCATCAGATGATGTTAGCATAAATACAGGTAAAGCCGGCGGAATAATATCCATTGCACCCAACCCTGCCATCAGCTATTTTATTATACATTATAATACTTCTGCAAAGAGTAATGTAATAGCAAATTTATATGATGTAAATGGCAAAGCCGTTTGGACTTCAGGCACAACAACTGCAGATGTTTTGAATGGCAAAAGAGTAATGGTAAATCAATTTGGAAGCGGATTGTATTATCTTAAAATTGTTGATGCACAAGGAGCAGTTCTTGGAACAATAAAAGTTGCAATAACAAAATAGAACTATATAATTTAAGGACCTATAATGAACACAAAACCCGCTGAAAATTTCAGCGGGTTTTTTTATGTGCTTGCTTATGGAAATTAAATTTTTCTTATGCTATTCGTTTATCACAAAATCTGTATGTATTGTACCGTCAAAAATTTTACTTAAAACTCACAACACATGTATCACCCTGCCATTTACCAAATTTATCTTCCACTGCATTAAACCTGAATTCAAATATTTTTTTTAATTGATTCTTTACAAATAGTGTATTTGCTGCATCACCAACAAACCAGAATGGAATTTTATAATGCACAATATCTGTCATCTCAATCCCATTGTTTATTTGCCTGAAATGATGCTGATGATGCCATAAGCTATAAGGACCAAAACGTTGCTCATCAACAAAATATTCCTGGTGTTTTACATACGTAATTTCTGTCATCCAATATAAAGGAATGCCCAACAATGGCTTTACTTTATACTCAATTATTTGCCCCGCATACATATCTTTTCCATAATTATCACCAATAATCTTAAAGCCTATATTTTTGGGTGTGATTGCGTTCAGGTTTTCGGGATTGCTAAAAAAATCCCATGCTGTATTTATATCAACAGCCATTCTCTGTGCGGCTTTTAGTGCATATACTTTACTCATATTGTTATCAACAATAACAATTAATTGATGCTAAAGTTTAAATCAGCTGAACAGTTACTTATCCTACCTTGAAAAAGGTCCACAAAAGTTGATGTATAAATGAAGATATTTATTTCCGCATCATAGTAATGATTACATAGGCAAGAATACAAAGCAATACAATAATTATAATGGCAATAATTTCCCAGGAATTATTTTTGATGCCTCTTTTATTTTTTATTTTTTTATCAGAAAGTTTGTAACGCAGGTCATCATTTATTTGCTGTACATAAGCGTCTATTTTTTCTGCCGAAGAAAATTGTTGCAACCCTTCAATACCATCATTCGCAAAAGAAGAATCTGCCATTTTTCTTTCTACAGCTTGCGTATCTTCTTCCGTTGATTTGCCTTTTACATAGTTGATCAACTGCTCTTCATTCAGATCATCCCCGGCATTCCATATATTGGTTAAATCTTCCATTATTGTTCATCAATTTTTTTTTCAACCAGCAATTTAAGATTGCGCTTGCCATTTTGTATATAGCTTTTCACCTGCATTAAATTAAATCCTGTTTGTTCGCTTATCTGCTGATAAGATCTTTTATCAAGATAAAATAAAGTTATACATGTTTTTTGTTCAGCGCTCAATTCATCAAGCGATAATTCAATAAGTGAAAGCAGTTTTTCTTTTTCTGCTTCACGCTGCAGCGGCTGTTCTTCCACAGCAATATTTTCATTTACTTCTTTTGTGTAATTTACATTATGCCTCCGCAATTGCATAAGGCAATGATTACGCGCAATCATATACAACCAGCTTTTAAAATATTGCACCCGGTAACGTTGCAATTCATTAATTACTTTTAAAAAAATTTGCTGTACGGCATCTTTTGCCGCTTCTTCATCTTTTAAATATTTCATGCATACACCAAGCAAAAGCATTGTATAACGCTGCAGTAAAACACCAAGCAAACGGTTATCATGTCTATCATAATATTGCGACAATAAATCCTGATCACTTATATGTTGAATTTCTTTTGCGCTCAAAGTATAAATCTTATTAGCAAGATGCAGCTATTAATAAATTCCATAAATATTTTCTCTGTCTGCTTATTTATTTCTATTCCTCAAATATAAAATCAGTTTCTCATCAATGTTTGTTTTTAGCATATAAGTAATACATCGCTTTTATACACTTAAACCGTTTTTATGCGTTCATGTCTTTGCAAAAAAAATTACAAATGCGCAAATCATTTTTTTTGTTTACGATAAGTTTTCTTTTTTCTGTTGCGTGTATTGCCCAATATGATTTTAAAAAGGTTGATGAATGGATGAATACCAATACAGATAAAATGGGAGGAAGAGCAATCTTAATAGTATATAAAGATGAAAAGGTTGTTTATACAAAAGCGGTAAACCATCTTAATATGCAACAAAAATTTGCCATCAAAACGATTGCTGACAAACAAGGTAAAGAACCAAATCTTAGCGATTATACATCCACGACACGAGAGCCAATAGCCAGTTGCAGCAAATGGCTGAGCGCCGCTTTAATAATGACATTTATTGATGAAGGCAAATTAAAGCTTACAGATACAGTAGGAAAATTTTTACCGGTGCTTTCACAAAACTGGAAAGGTGGTATTACCATCAGCGAATGCCTGTCGCACTTAACAGGAATTGAACCGCCGCCATTAAAAGAAAGCCTTAACGAAATGAAAGATGCTGCCAGCATGGATGAAGCCATTTCAAAAATTGCAGCTATGCCCATGGAGGGAAAACCCGGCAGCGTATTTCATTATAGTAATGTGGGTTTACAAATTGCCGGTGCTGTTATTGAAAAGATAAGCGGCAAAAATTTTGAGACCTTGTTTGCAGAAAGAATAGCACAACCTCTTAATATGAAGAATACGGATTTTGGTAAAGGAAAAGTTGCGTTGCCTGCAGGTGGTGCATTCAGCACGCCTGATGATTATATGCATTTTCTTGAAATGATTTTGCACAAAGGTGTTTATAATGATAAAAGAATTTTAAGTGAAGAAAGCATTGCAGAAATGCAGGTTAACCTTATTGATAAAAATATTAGAATTGGTTACAGACCCTCAGAAGCAGGTGATTTTGGTTATGGTTTTGGTGAATGGATAATGGAAACATCGGGTTTAAATAATCTTACAACTGCAGTAACAAGTCCGGGTTTATTTGGGAGTTTCCCATGGGTGGATGATCAAAATAAATATTGTGCTTTTTTAATGAGCGTATATATTAAAACTGATGGAAGAAATGAGCGTTACAAAGATTTAAAGGCATTAGTTGATGAAGCAATAAAGTGATCAAAATTTAATTTAAAAATCCCGCAACAAAAGCGGGATTTTAAAATTATATAAGTGCTGTTATAATTTTTTTATCATGATATTTTTATACCAAACATCAAAGCCGTGATCTTGTAAAGCAATGTGCCCGTTTTTAAATGTTCCGAATGCAGGCCATTCTTTAAATTTGCTGGCAGCTATCATTTTTTTCCAGCCATCATCCCACATAGTTGTACTTACAACATGCACATTGTTTAAATAAAAATCCAGTTTGCCATTGTTGCTTACAATTTCAACAGCATTCCATTGTTCTGCAGGTTTCACAGCGCCTGGTGTTGCCTGTATCATATCATATAAACTGCCTGCATGATGTGAAGGTGTTTTATTATCTTCATTACGCTCATCATCCAACACCTGCATTTCGGGCCCTGTTTTATATGTGTCTTTGTATTCAGGCTTATCATCCTGCACATAAAATAAAATGCCGCTGTTGCCGCCTGTTGCAATTTTCCAATCCAGTTTTAAATCAAAATTTGCAAAGCTGTCATTCGTTACCAAATCACCATCATCGCCTTTTGCAGCAGGATTAAAATGAATAGTTCCGCTATCAGCTATCCACTTAGGGCTTACAGATGTTGCACCGAAAGTATGCCAACCATTTAATGTTGATCCATCAAACAAATTAATCCATGTATCTGCATTTGTTGTTGATGCATTCATGTTTGTTGTATCTGATATGGCAGAAGTATCAGTTGAATTATTATTTGTTGCAGATGAATTACAGGCAGCAAAAATTAATGCTGCAGTTATAATTGTCAGTAAATTTTTCATGTTAATTATTGCCAAGTAATAAAATATATTTTACCATTTGATCTGCATCTGCTTCAGATACTGCCGGATGCGGTGTCATTATCGCATTATTTGTTTGTTCAGCCCAATCATGTTTATCATTGGCGCCCACACCATGAATAATTCTGTGTGAAAGATAATTAAGAGCAGTATCTGAACCGGCATATTTTTGAGCTACCTCTTTATAAGAAGGTCCTATAAGTTTTTCATCCACCTTATGACAGGTAAGACAGTCGTTTGTGGCAACAAGCGTTAACCCTTTTTGATAATCAGGATTTGTTGAAATGTCTTCACTCTTTGCTTCAGGAGCACTGGCGGTTGTGTCTGAATTTTCATTACTGCTTGTACTATTGTTGCATGCAGCAATTATAGCAAGCATGGCAACAGGGAAAAAATACTTTTTCAATTTGAGTTTATTTTAAGATGATAAAAATATATGCGCAAATTTATTAATGACAATCCATCATTAACAAATTATTTTGTTGAGTCTGATGAATTTCTCAAAGACAAAATATATTTCGACATCGCTTTTGCCTGCGGCACGGAAAGATTTGGATGGGGTGTCATTGCATTTTGTCCCCACAATCCTTTGGCGCCTTTTATAATTCTGTCAGCAAGATTTTCAATATTGCCATTATTCATTTCATATCTGTCTGCTACCTGTTTATATGAAGGTCCAACACTTTGTTCATTTATTTTATGACATGTAAGACAATCATTGGCAGCTATTAATCTACTGCCTGAAATATTTCCTGCTGTATCTCCACTTGCGCCGCCTTTATTTATAATACTTTCTGTGGCATTTGCGCTGTCGCTGGCTGCAGTTTTTCCGGTACCTGCACCACAGGCAGCAAGCATAATAACGAATGCAGAAAAAATATTGATTTTTATTGCAAACTTTTTCATGCAGAATTTTACTGCAATCCTAATACCAACTTATTCAAATTTTCATCTGCCCCCGCAGATGCAAAGTCATCAAATGCTTTTTCTGTAACATGAATGATATGATCTTTAATAAATTTTGCACCTTCTGTTGCGCCATCAATCGGGTGTTTTATTGCACACTCCCATTCCATTACAGCCCATCCTTTAAAATTATATTGTGCTAATTTGCTGAACACAGATTTGAAATCAACCTGCCCATCACCTAAAGAACGAAATCTTCCTGCACGATCAATCCAATTTTGATACCCGCCATAAACACCTTGCTTTCCTGTTGGGTTAAACTCTGCATCTTTTACATGAAACATTTTTATACGTTCATGATAATTATCTATGTATTCCAAATAATTCAAACACTGCAAAACAAAATGTGATGGGTCATATAACAAACACGCGCGTGCATGATTGTTTACTTTTTCTAAAAACATTTCATACGAAATTCCATCATGCAGATCTTCACCCGGATGAATTTCATAACAAACATCAACACCACATTCGTCAAAATAATTTAAGATAGGCAACCAACGATTTGCTAATTCAGTAAAACCTGTTTCTACCAAACCTGCAGGCCGCTGCGGCCAGGGATAAAATGTATGCCACAACAACGCACCGCTAAAAGTTCCATGTGCATTTAAGCCTAAATTCTGCGAAGCCTTTGCTGCATATTTTAATTGCTGAACAGCCCATTCTGTTCTTGCTTTTGGATTGTTGCGAAACTGTTCAGGTGCAAATCCATCAAACAAAACATCATACGCAGGATGCACTGCAACAAGTTGACCTTGTAAATGCGTTGATAGTTCAGTTATTTCTAATCCGCATTCATTGATTGTTCCTTTTAATTCATCTGAATATGTTTTGCTTTCAGCCGCTTTTTGCAAATCAATGCAACGTGCATCCCATGTTGGAATTTGTACACCAACAAAGCCAATGCTTTTTGCCCATTCACAAATAGTTTTTAAATTATTAAATGGCGCTTCATCGCCCATAAACTGTGCAAGAAAAATTGCAGGACCTTTAAGTGTTGTCATA
>JBDTLW010000095.1:0-6868 GCA_039934575.1 Parafilimonas sp.
CCCATTAATACAACACCTACATTATCTTCTTCAAGGTTAAGTGCAATTGCTTTTACGCCACTTTCAAATTCTACAAGTTCGCCGCTGCGTACATTGTTCAAACCGTAAATACGTGCAATACCATCACCCACCTGTAATACGGTGCCGACTTCTTCCAAATCAGCGGCAGCATTAAAATTACTTAACTGCTGCCTCAGGATCGCTGATATTTCATCAGGTTTTATTTCAACCATAATAAGTTATTTGTTAATCGTTAATAGTTAATCTTTCTATCTTATATTTTGAACAAACACGTTTCTTTCTTTAAACTGTTTGCTTATATCTTTTAAATCACGTAACACAGATGCATCAACAAGATTGTTGTTAAACTCTAATACAAATCCGCCAATAAGTTTGTCATCAACTTTTGTATCTAATTCAACGTTTTCAAGCTTTGCTTCATTTTTCAATTTAAAAATAATTGCATTTTTTAAGTCATCGCCTATGCTCGTTGCTGTTGTAAGCTTTACTTTATGTATGCCTTTTATTTTATTATACTGATCAATAAATGCAGCAATAATTTCTGGCATATTACTCTCACGGCCTTTAGTAATCAGCAGTTTTATAAATACATCTGTTATTTGCGAAATTCTGTTTTTGGTTATTGCATCTATTACAGCCCTCTTTTTATCTGCATTTACAATTGGACTGCGTAAAAGATTTACAAATTCACGGCTCATCTTAGTAACCTGTTGCATAAACCGCATATCATTATACACAGTTTCCAGCTGATCTCTTTCAACTGAAAGATCAATTAAACTTTTCGCATATCTTGTTGCTAAACGCAGATTAGGCATTTTTCTAAGCTTTGAACTTTTGAGCTTTCAGCTACGAGCTTATTGCTCACCGCTGATAGTTATTTTTAATTAAGTTTTACTTCGTCTGATAATTGTTTAATAAAATCTTCCTGCTGTTTTTTATCGCTTAATTCTTTGCGTAAAATTTTTTCTGCTACTTCAATTATTAAGCTGCCAGCCTGATTTTTCAGATCTGTAAGCACAGCATTTTTTTGTAGCTGAATTGCAGCTTGAGCATCAGTAAGAATTTTGTCATATTCTGCTCTTGCTTTTTCTTTTGCATCAGATACCATTTTATCAGCAGTGTATTTCGCATCTTTCAGCATAATGGCTCTTTCTTCACGTGCCTGTGTTAATAATGCCTCATTTTCGCTTTTCATTTGAGACATTTCAACTTTAATTCTTTCTGCTGAAGCCAGTGACTCCGCAATGGTTTCTTCACGTTTTTTTAAGCCGCCTAAAATAATAGGCCACGCATATTTTTTTAAAATTATAAATACAATAATAAACGCAAGAAGCGTCCATATTATCAAACCAAAAGCTGGTGTAAGTAATTGCATAATTGCCCTCCAACTCCCTAAAGGGAGTGCTTTTTAAACATCAATAACTTAAAGCGATTCATTGCAATCAATGTCAGATCAAAAATTTAAAATTGCCCAAAAGTTTCCTGTAGAAATTTTCGGGTTCTTATTTTCCAACAAACATTGCAAGAATACCAACGATAACGCCAAACAGTGCAACACCTTCTACCAGCGCTGCTGTAAGGATCATGTTTGCACGAATATCGTTTGAAGCTTCAGGCTGGCGGGCAATAGCTTCTACAGCGCCTTTACCAATCTGTCCAATACCAATACCGGCACCAATTGCTGCTAATCCCGAGCCAATTGCACCGCCTGCATTAGCCATACCGTCTAACAAAATAACATTCAGTAAATCCATAATTATACTTTTATATTGATTAAAAATTTAAACGATTGCGATATCTTCAAAATGATCTACATCATCATGACCGCCTTCAAAAGCCTGACCTATAAATACAGCAGTTAAATAGGCGAATATATAAGCCTGCAAAAAAGCAACTAATAATTCAATAAAATAAATAAATATTACAAAAGCTACAGACAGGGGAGAAAAGCCCCAACCTATTCCTGTACTGATAGCGCCGAAAATAAATATGAGCGAAACAAGACAAATAATAATGATGTGCCCAGCTATCATATTTGCAAACAAACGAATACACAATGCAAAGGGCTTGGTGAAAATGCCTAATATTTCTACTATAATTAAAATAGGTTTTATGCCCACAGGCACCGGCGGGTTTATAATATGAGCCCAATAATGTTTGTTGGTGCTAAACATTATATATATAAATGAAATGAATGCCAGTATAAAAGTAAAGGCAATATTTCCGGTAACATTAGCTGTACCGGGAATTAAACCAACAAGTGTATTTATAAGAATAAAAAAGAAAACAGTAAGCAGATAGGGCAGATATTTTTGATATCTTTTTCCAAGGTTTGGTTTTGCCACTTCATCTACAATAAAAATAATTACCGGCTCAAACAAACTTTGTGCGCCTTTAGGTGCAGTTGTAATTCCCTGACCGCTTTTATAGCGTTTTGCTATAGAAATCATACCCCAAACCAACAATGCAAGTGCTATAATCATTTGAACAACGTTGCGTGTAGGAGAAAGATCATATACCTGTACGCTGTTATCAATTTGCCCGTTATCATTTAGAGCAACAATTTGACCATTGTTGTATGTTGCATCATCAAGACCTTGCTCTTCAATTTTTTTAGTGCTCAGCAGTTCGTATCCTTTATAATTTTCTTCACCATGATGAAACCTTGAAAACATGAATGCTGAAAAACCTTTTTGAGGCGAATAAAGAAACACAGGTAAAGGAATGGCAGCTTCATGCTCTGTGCCATCGCTGCTTTCATAAGAAAGAAAGTGAAATTCATGGGCATCTAACACATGACCAAAAATTACTTCATTGGCATCAAAGCCTTTTTTTTCTTCTTTTTTTGTGCTGCTTTCTGTTTCAGGCTTCTGAACCTGTGCAAAAATAGAAAAACAACAAAACATGAAAAAAACGCTGAAACCCGCTGCCAGTAAAGATTTTACGCTTCTAAAGGTCATAAGCTATCCCTAAATTTTGCGCAAATATACAGGGATGCAATTGAATAATGAAACGATATTGAAACTAAAAATAAGCGCCTGAATTTTAATCTATATTGATTGATTTTTTTCAGCTTCTTCTTCAAGAATTTTTTTAATTTTTTCAAGGTAAATTACATCAACCTGGTCTTTAGGCCGGTTAACTGCTTTTTTATTTTGAATGAGGTGATTGATATGCAGAAAAGGAACCTTAATTCCGCTTAAATCTGAAATCAAAGCAATATTATAACATTCGTTGAATGTATATTTTTCAAGTCCTTTCATTTCGGTCATAATATCTAACTGGATGCCTGCAGCATAAAAACTTGTCCAGCCTGGAATAAATTGCATTGTTTCAATGGAAGCAAAATCACCATAATTAAGTTGAATAAAAGCAGCTCTTAAATTTTTCCTGTTTTGCAAATTATCTTCAAGCCACATATCCAAATCATCGGTACTTCTGTTATATCCATGAAAGCGTGTTGCAAGACCGCCAACCATTATATAGCGTACATTACTTTCATTAAGTATTTTCCAGAAATGTAACAGTTCTTCATCTAAAACATCCATAAAAATCTTTTAGAAACGATAAGGCATCGCATTTTTAAAAAGAGATTCACGACGCAACATTTTTGTAAAGGATTGTAATTTTTCAATAGGAGAAAGCATCATGTTTTCTTTTAATTTTTCATCTTCGGATTTATGAATAAAGCCAATATATTCAGGCTGTTCTTCATTTACAAGAAGTATATTTTCAGGGTTTAATTTATTTTCTTTCATTTAAAAATATTTGTTTAAACTATTTATCTAAGGTATTGGGTGTGTGAGTAATCTTAGCTTTTCTAAACATAATATTCATTTTCATCAGTGTTGTCATCATCATAAATCTTTCAGTATATGTGCGCATTAAAACATCACGCAATAAATCCATTTCCGCTTTTTCGTAATCTGCATCAGTAGGAATATATTTTGTGAGAGATATATTTTTATTTGGATCCATTTATAAAAAATTACTATGCAATTTACCACAATTATTTATGCAGTTATCTAAATGAAATTCTTATGTTTATTCTTTATTAAAAGCAGATGACTTTTATTTTGGTAATGTATTTGCTTACTAATAATTTTAAAATATCAAACTATGCAATGGAGAGGCCGCCGCGAAAGTGGTAATATAGAAGACCGCAGAGGAATAACAGGTGGTCATATAGCTTTTGGAGGAATTGGCGGTTTAGTTATCGCTGTCGTTATTTATTTTTTAGGAGGTGATCCAAGCCAGGTTTTACAACAAACAACGCCTGATCAATCTCAGCAAAGCGGGTATGTTGATAATGCAAATGATACATTGAAAAATTATATAGGGGTTGTGCTTGCAGATACAGAAGATGTTTGGGATTCTTTATTTACCAGTATGCATAAACAATACACCGATCCAAAACTTGTTTTATTTTCCGGCGAAACACAGGCCGGCTGTGGTTATGCAAGCGCAGCAACAGGTCCGTTTTATTGCCCTGCTGATAAAAAAGTTTATATAGATCTTTCTTTTTTTAATGAATTATCAACACGATTTGGTGCATCAAACGGAGACTTTGCCATGGCGTATGTGCTCGCGCATGAAGTGGGTCATCATGTACAGAATCTTTTAGGTATCACAGATAAAGTTGATGCCATGCATGCCAGGATGAGTAAAGAGGATTATAATAAAATGAGTGTAAAGCTGGAGTTGCAGGCAGATTTTTTTGCGGGTATCTGGGCGCATTACGATCAGCAAATGAATCATGTATTAGATGCCGGCGATATTGATGAAGCATTAAGTGCAGCTAATGCTGTAGGCGATGATCGTTTGCAAAAAGAATCGCAGGGTTATGTAGTGCCTGATGCATTTACACATGGTACTTCAGCACAAAGGATGTATTGGTTTAAAAAAGGATATACAACCGGCGATATTAGCCAGGGAGATACTTTTAATGATCCTTCTCTTAATTAGATACATAAACAAAATGTCTTATTCGTATAACAAATTACCTTTTAAGCTTATGCGTTAAAAATATAATTTTTTAGAATTGTGCTTCCAATATCTTAAATAAAAACCATCATGAACCTAAACCAAATTGTGTGGCTTGATTTTGATTACAAAAACAAGCACTATGAATGCGAAGCCATTCCCTCTTTAGCAGTAGTAAATAGCTCGCAACCTCCAGCTTTTGATATCTATTTTAATAACGAGTATAACGGCACTATACTTAAAGATGATAATGAATGGGTATCAGATATAGATAATGCCCTCGTAAAAATTATTAGCTGTAAACTCTTATCATTTTTTAATGCATGACTTTGTTATAAATAAAATGAGTACTATTAAAATTTTATAATTAAGAGCCCAAAATTCCTGCTGCCAAAATAATTGCCTCCTGTTTTCCACAAAGAGAATCCCCAAATTCTTTTTATTATTTAAGAAGGCTCCATCAAACAAATTAATTCCGCAATGCATGCTGAATTGATTTGTTTTAATTAAAGAAATATTAAAATTAGTGTAGCTTGAATAAACTTTTTAGAACTTGCGTACTCATATACGCAAAACAAATCATTATGAATTCTAAAAAGAATATTGAGCTCAACTTTGATTATCAAAATAAGCATTATCAAGGCGAAGCTGTTCCTGCCTCATCAAAGCAAGCCTCTTCGGCATATCCTGCATTTGATATTTTTTTAGATGATGAATATAACGGAACCATTGTAAAAACCAATGACCAATGGACATCAGACAATCATTTTGACAGCGGCTTAATTGCAGCAATCGGCAGTATAATTATTACGCTGTTGATGACTATGTAATTTAAAAAATAACATTGCATCAATAACTATAATTCAAGTTTTATTCCGCCAAAATAATTTCTTTTTGGTGCAGGGTTAAAATATCGTCCGCCCAAAGCATTCACATCATTTCCCAAACTGTAGGGTTCATTTAAAAGATTATCAGCACCAACATAAAAATCAAGCACTGTTCTGTTGAATTGCTTTTTAAAACCAATTTTTATCTGTAATAATTTATAGCTGTCAGCATACACATCATTGGCATCTGTAAGTGGTATGGAAGAAGTGAAATTAAAACTTGCATTCAGATAAATTCCGGGTTTTGTATAAATATCAAGCGTTGAAACATTTACATTTTTTGGTACGCCGGTTAAACGATTGCCTGAAAAATCTTTTGATCCGGAAATATAATTATTGAATTTGTATGGTTGATATGCAAAGCTGTTTGCAAATGCAATGCTGTTTACAAATTTATTGTTATTTCTTATGAGATATGCCTTAAACCAAACTTCAAAACCGGTTTGTTTTGTGCCGCCTGCATTTAAAAAATAATCTGCGCCTGTGCTGTCTTCCTGTTGAACAATAGCATGTTTTAAATTAAATGAATACACAGATGCATCAAATTCAAAACGATTTTTTATAGCGCTGCCTTTTAAACCGCCTTCAATATTCCAGCCGTATTCAGGTTGGAGATCATAAAATTGGTTTGTTGATGGACGAACTTCTGCTAAAGTTGGCGGAGAAAATCCTTTAGAAAGAATTGCATAAAGCGATACTGTTTTATTAATTGAATACAACAAACTGAATCGTGGTGCAATTAAAATATTTGTGTTTTGATGTTGCCAGTAATTATAAGCAGAATCAGATGCACGGTTGTATTTTAATAATTGCTGATTCGCGCTCAATCCGCCTTGAATAGTTAAATTTTTAAACTGAAGATTCAACTGCGTAAATAAAAAATATTGCGTCACATGCACTTCATCATCATACATCAAATCGCCACGCGTTCCGCTATTGTTTTCATAATTATTTATATGCGAAATATTTTGTTGCCA
>JBDTLW010000096.1:0-6854 GCA_039934575.1 Parafilimonas sp.
CCAGGAAGAAAAAGTAAACCCGGATTCAAATGTGGAAACATTTGTTGCCGCAAAATTTTATATTGATAACTGGCGCTGGCACAGAATTCCTTTTTATGTACGCACAGGAAAATACATGCATCAGAAAACATCGGTTATAAACATACAGTTCAGACCTGCACCGCATTATGCATTTCCTGCAGAAGCTGCTGAAACATGGCGACCAAACCGCTTAACAATAAGCATTCAGCCGGAGATGGATATTCGTTTGCGTTTCCAGGCAAAACGCCCCGGACAAAGTATGACGTTGAATCCTGTTGATATGATATTTAGTTACAACGATGCGTATGATGCCGAACATGAACCCGAAGCGTATGAAACTTTATTGCTTGATGTAATGGAAGGTGATCCTGCACAATTTATGCGGGCAGACCAGGTGGAAGCTGCGTGGAAAGTAGTGATGCCGGTAATTGAAGCATGGCAGCAAAGACCACCGATTGATTTTCCAAACTATGCACCTGATAGCTGGGGACCTGAAGATGCAGAAGCATTGATTGCGAGAGATGGGCATAACTGGATAACGTTGCCGCATAAAGAAGGATAGTCTGAACCTGGATTTGGGTAGATTAATAGATTAAAAGATTTTAAATAAACGATGAAATTTAACTCGTGAACAAGTGAACCCGTAAACTTTTAAATTTTATAGAAATGGAACTCCACGTTTATAAAAACTATGATGAACTCTGTGAACATCTTGCCGATTGGATGGTAGAATACATCTGCAAAACACTGGCAACAAAAGAACGTTTTTCAATTGTGTTAACCGGCGGAAGTTCACCTAAAAAATTATATTCTATTTTAGCAAGTGATGCATACAAAAATAAAATTGACTGGAGCCGTGCAAATGTTTTTATAAGCGATGAACGTTTTGTTCCTTATGATGATGAACGCAATAACAGTCACATGATTCAAAATATTTTGCTTGATAAAGTTGCCGTTGATCAGGCGCATGTTCATTTTATGCAAACAGAAAATATGTCGGCAGAAACGTCAGCCAATGCATATCAGGAAGTACTGCAACATTACTTTAATAAAGATCAGCCAACATTCGATTTTATTTTATTAGGTATGGGTGATAATGCACATGCGCTTTCGTTATTTCCCGGTCATGCAGAAGTGATTGAAGAGAAAAAAAAATGGTGCGGTTATATTTGGCTTGAAGAAGAAAATATGTATCGCATTACATTAACGCCACCTGTTGTAAATGCAGCAAAATGTATTTCTTTTTTAGTGAATGGAAGTAACAAAGCCAAAGCACTAAACGAAGTTTTACATGCAGCTTATGATCCGCTGCAATATCCTTCTCAAATAATAAAACCAGCAAACGGTGAACTGCATTGGTTTGTAGATGAAGCAGCAATGAATGGATAGTTTATGTATAAAAAAAAGCTCCGCTTTCACGAAACTTTCTCTCGAAACAATACCTTGAAAAAGTATCGGAGACTTTGCTTCTTTGGTTTTTTGGAATTGGATTTTAGAACGTTGCAAAGATGGGCAAATAGATTTGCAAGGAAGAACTATTGCGGTTTGTTTTAAACCTGATAAGACATACGATATATCAAACAACCATACTTTAAGTTTAGCAACCATCCGGGCTTTCTGTTGTCATTTGCCTTAGCATAAATATTAATCATTTTACTTATCTAAGTGTTGTATCTTTGAAGCTAACTGCCAGACTATAAGATTCCTTCTTCATTTCTCTCCCGAACTATCGTCTCAGCAATTTTAAAAAATTCTTATGAAAAGTAAACAGTACATTATTGCTATCGGTGCCTCTGCAGGTGGCATGGAACAGATCAATGAATTTTTTGATCATACCCCAATAGACGGTGTTTCTTATGTTGTTATTCAACACTTATCGGCTGATTACAAAAGTATGATGGCATCATTACTTGTCAGGCATAGTAAATTAAATATCGTTGAAGCCGAAAATAACATGACGGTGGAAACAAATAAAGTATATCTGATTCCCAGTAAGAATATAATGACAATTAAAGACGGGAAATTGTTACTGATTGATAAACTCAAAGGAATTAACCTGACCATTAATACATTTTTCACATCGCTGGCTGAAGAACAAGGAGATAAAGCAATTGGTATTATTTTATCAGGTACAGGTTCTGATGGCACCGAAGGAATGAAAGCCATAAAAAAAGCAGGCGGAATGTTGATGGCAAGTGATCCCAAGGTATCAGAGTTCGATCAAATGCCTTGCAGCATTATAGCCACAGGATTGGTAGATCACGTTGTTGCCCCGGAGGGAATGCCAAAAATGATACAGGCTTATGTTGAAAACCTGGTAGAGAAAGCTGACTTTGAAACTGAGGCGGAAGAAGAGAAAAATATGATCTCCATCATTGATCTTATAAAAGATAAACTTCCTGAAGATTTTTCCGGTTATAAAAAAAGCACCGTATTGCGCAGAATTAAAAGAAGGGCATCACTGCTTAACGTGAATAATCTTAAAAGCTATCTTGAACTGCTTAAAAATGATACGGAGGAACTGCAAAATCTTTCAAAAGATTTTTTGATAAGTGTTACAGCATTCTTCAGGGATAAAGATGCATTTGAGATTTTAGAGAAAAAGGTTATCCCTGATTTAATTAATAGCAAAAAAAATGAAGAAATAAAATTGTGGATAGCAGGTTGTGCTACAGGTGAAGAAGCGTATTCTTTAGCAATATTAATAAGGGAACAATTAGATGCAGCACAAAAAAATAACCTCGTAAAAATATTTGCGACAGATATAGATAATGACGCGCTTCACTTTGCCGGAAAAGGGTGCTATGGAAACAACATCGAAAAAGATATATCACCGGAAAGATTAGAGAAATTTTTCAAGAAGGAGGATAATACTTATAAAATAAAATCTTCCATTCGCGAAATGCTCATTTTCGCCCATCATGATCTTGTTAAAAATCCGCCCTATTGTAATATGGATCTTATCAGTTGCCGCAACCTGCTGATATATATGACCGCCGCTCTGCAGAAAAAAGTAATCAGCATGTTGCATTTCGGGTTGCGATATACAGGTTATTTATTTTTAGGGCCAAGCGAAAATGTTGCAGGCATCGATTCTTCTTTAGAAGAAATAGACAAAAAATGGAAGATCTATAAAAACATTGAAGCAAACAGGAAAATGAATTTTGAAACTTTTATTTCTCCTTCATTTGCAGATGGAAAGATATATATACGGCCTAAAAAAGAAGAGAATAAACAATCAAAAAAAAGCGCAGATTCAACTGGAAATATTGATGTAACTCTTTTAATGGAATTAGGATATTCGGGGCTTTGGGTTGATGAAAATAACCGGGTGCTTAATGCGTTTGGAGATAACAGTAAATACCTGCTTCAAAAAATGTTTGCGTACAACTTGCCTGAGCTGCTTTTAAAACCGCTCCAACTTCCCTATAGCGGCGCATGCATGGAAGCTGACAAAACAAATAAATTAATTGTAATAGAAGGGATTAGTGTAAATGGGTTTAACACACCCGCTACTATTTCTGTAAAGCCATTAACAACAGATGACAAAGGCGATGCAAAAAGATTAGTGCTTTTTTCAGAAGACCATGCTGATGCTCCAGGAAAAGAAACAATAAAATTTGATGAAAGTTTTTATTCAAATAAATATACCATCAACCTTGAAGAGGAGCTTAAAGTAACCAAAGAAAAACTGGGAAATACTTTTGAGCTGTTAGATGCATCCAATGAAAATATGCAATCGTTTAATGAAGAATTGCTTTCGGCAAATGAAGAAATGCAAAGCACCAACGAAGAGATGCAATCCGTAAACGAAGAACTGCAAACTATTAATTCCGAGTTTCATTTAAAGATCAACGAACTTTCAGAATTAAATGATGATTTGAATAACTATTTCCGCAGTAATATAAACGGGCAAATCTTCGTAAATAAAGACCTGGTATTGATGAAGTTTTCACCTGCCGCAACTACTCATATCAATGTGCGCGAAAGCGATATCGGTCGCCCGCTAAGTAATATTTCCACTAATATAAAATTTGAAGCCATTGATAAAGATATACAGGAAGTTTTGCTGAAAGGCAGTGTACTTACAAAAGAAATACTGGCTAATAATGGTAAATGGTACCAGGTAATGACGATGCCATACCTGCGCAAGGATAATAACCAGCCAGATGGTGCTGTCATTACTTTTAACGATATTTCTAAACTTAAAAAAGCAAAGCTGGAACTTGCACGAAGTAATGAAAATCTGAAAGCCATAAATACAGACCTGGATAATTTTGTTTACACTGCTTCGCACGATCTTTTAAACCCGCTAAATAATATAGAGCATCTCATTTGGTTTATAAGGCAAAAAGCAACAACCTATGATGATGAAACAAACAACTATGTGGAAATGCTTTCGACTGCTGTGAAGAAATTTAGGGAAGTAATTAAAGAGATGGGAGCTATTGGTAAAATTGAAAACAATATGCTGAAGATGGAAACCATTAACCTTGATGAGATGATCGGGGAAATTTTAGAAAGTATAGAATTTAAAATTTCATCTGCAGGTGCTGAGATACAAACTTCATTAGAAGTGAAAAACATTCTCTTCTCAAAAAAGAATTGCAGGAGTATAATATCTAATTTACTTACTAATGCACTTAAATTTACGCAACCCGGGCGTACGCCAAAGATTATGATTGCCACAAAAGATGTAGCAGGTTTTACACTCTTATCAGTAAAAGATAACGGGATTGGAATTGAAAAAAGTGAGATTGACACTATTTTTTTAATGTATAAGCGTCTAAATACTGAAGTAGAAGGACATGGTCTGGGTTTATTCCTTACGAAAAAAATAATTGACATGTCAGGAGGAAAAGTTGAAGTAGAAAGCCAGTTAGGTGAAGGAACTGAAATTAAATTATTTATTAAAAAGACTCAATATGAAAAGATTGTTTCTGCGGCCGTGGGGAAACTTATAGCATCATAATAAGTAAATGGAATATTTTGAAGCAGTCACTTATTTCAGCTATTAATCTTATTACAACTTTCTCTGAAACCCGCATAAACATTGGCATAGCCGCTTTTGTATCGGAAAGTAATTAACCAATAAAAATTTTTATTACAAGGTCTTAAGACTTTTTATTTGTGTTGCATCTGCAGCCACTATCCAAATTACTTCTCCCCCGCCGGCTGCCATTTTAATTGTTATGTGTGAAGTGCTGCTTACAATAAATTAGTTGGTAGTGTAAGCTTCCGGGTTTGTTTTCCAATCTGCATTTGGGGCATCAGTATAAATAGTGGCAACATATTTTTTTGATGGATTTAGAAAAGAAAACGCTGTTGTTATTTCTGTTTTAATTTCAAGTGTAATCAATAAGGTGTCCGACACTTTGGAAGTGTCGGACACCTTACAGCAATTAATCTCATCATTTCAACCAAAACGAAACACCCCTCACATCTGTCGAATTTTCTCCAATCATTACTTCAAACTCTCCCGGTTCTGCAATTAGTTTTAAGCCTTATAATAAAATATTAAATCGCTTCGATGATATTTAATATAATCTGCTTGCTTTGCTCATTGCATCGTATTTGTCTATTTGTTCACGTGCATCAAACAGGTTTTAATAAATTTCTGATTAGTTTTGAGTATGCAAAAACCTGATATTTCTCAAATAGCATTTTGGGATGTTCGTTTTTCAGAAATTGATTTTGAAAAAAATTCGCTGTACGTAATGGAAAAAGTTTTTAATTACGGAACATGGACAGACCAGGTAGCAATAATGAAATTTTATGGATTACATCGAATACGAAAAGAAATTGTGAATGCAGGTTATCTGCGCAAGCCTGTTCTTAGTTTTTTATGTGTTATACTGCATTTACAAAAAAAAGATTTTACATGTTATACCAAAATGCAGTTCCACCCGCTGCCCTGGAATTACTAAAAACAATCTGCGCCATAAAAGAACTTGAATTATTTTCTTTAGGCGGTGGTACAAGCCTTGCTTTGAGAATGAATCACCGCCTGTCCATTGATCTTGATTTTTTTACCAATACTAATTTTAAAACCGATTTAGTACTTCAAATCATTACAAAAAAATTTGCATCTGCAGAATTACTTTTTGAACAAAACCAAACAATGATGTTTAGTATTAATAATGTAAAAGTTGATTTTGTTTTGTATCCGTTTCCCTGGCTGCAGCCTTTTGATTTTATTGAAGGCACAAGGCTATTGAGTATTGAAGATATTATTCCAATGAAGTTGCAGGCTGCAAGTAACCGCAATGCAAAAAAAGATTATTGGGATATTGCGGCTTTGCTTAAAAATTTTTCACTTGATGAAATGCTTAAAATTTTTACTTCAAAATTTCCGCAGGTTGACATTGGTTTTATTATTCATAGTTTAACTGATTTTGAAAAAGCTGACACCGAACCCGATCCTGATGCAACTAATAAAATCACGTGGGAAAATGTAAAAGATCAATTGGTTAATGCTGTTAAGCAATACACGATGAAGTTGCTTTGAAATTTTTTTTATTGGTTGGTGTCAACAGTTAACCATTATAGCTGTTAAACCATGAAGGATAAAAAAATGACAAGATAAATAATTGCAACTTCCAACAAGGTTAAAATAATCATTCGTTTTGTCAAAATTCTTAATAAGGAAATTAATATAAAATCAATATTGAGAGTTACGAGACCGATTAATGTTATTGTTTCAACATCACTGGGATTCCAATTACTATATCGATAGCTAAGACCTTCATTAAATATTATTAATACTACAAACAAAACCAAGCAAAGAGGAACATTTAAAAGAAGATATGCAGTTTCTTTTTTTCTCATTTCTT
>JBDTLW010000097.1:0-6795 GCA_039934575.1 Parafilimonas sp.
TACCAAAGGAAAGAGTTATATACTTGCCGTTAGCGATGGTTACAAACGGTCTTATGCGCCTGTAATTGATGCTCACGTTACTACATTTCTTACTGCTGCAATTTTATTCATTTTTGGTTTAGGTCCCGTACTTGGCTTTGCCACCACGCAGATGCTGGGTATTAGCTTATCATTATTCTGCGGTATTCTTATTTCCCGTTTAATAACAGATTTCTATACTAATAAGCAAAGGCATTTTGAATACTTCACCTCTGTTTCACGTAAGGTTTTTAAACATGCTCAGTTTAAGTTTATTGAATACAGAAAAGTTGCCTACGGCATTTCAGTTGTTGTATTGTTTTTGGGTATTGGTTCATTTATAAACGGCTTTGATGAAGGCGTTGAATTTAAAGGCGGACGCAGCTATACAGTTATGTTTGATCAGCCGTATAAAACAAGCGAAGTTGCTGATGCATTAAAACCTGTGTTTGGTGATTTTCCTATTATCAAAACAGTTGGAAGCGATAACCAGTTAGATATTACAACAGCATATCTTATAAATCAAACAGGGCAAAACGTTGATTCAACTGTTGAAGCAACATTATATCAAGGCTTGCAAAAATTTCTTCCGCAAGGCACTACGTTCAATACTTTTGAAACAAAGTATAAACGGGCATCGCAAAAAGTATTGCCATCTATTTCTGTAGAACTGAAACATGGTGCAGAAAAAGCTACGGTAATTGCTATCATCTTTATATGTCTTTATATTTTCATTCGCTTCCGCGACTGGAGATATTCGTTGGGTACAATTGTATCGTTATTGCATGATGTATTTGTAACGCTTGCTGTATTTAGTTTCCTGAGAAAAGCAGTGCCATTTCCACTCGAAATTGACCAGTATTTTATTGCAGCTATATTAACGGTAATTGGTTTCTCCATGAATGATACCATCATTGTGTATGATCGTATTCGTGAAGACTCAAGATTAATGAAAGGTGATAGCAAAGAGAATATTATCAACAGGGCAATCAATCAAACTTTAAGCAGAACAGTGATGACATCGCTTACTGTATTTCTTACGCTTTTAATCCTTTTCATTTTTGGCGGAGAAGTAACAAGAGGTTTTGCGTTTGCAATGTTGATTGGTGTAATCACCGGTACTTACTCATCTATTTTTGTTGCGGCGCCAATATTGGTTGACTTTGGAAGAAGCAGAGCTTTGGGAAAGAGAGAAGAAAAAAAGAAAATGTAAATTGAATTATTTTATAAAAAAATTAAGCAGCTTTCGGGCTGCTTTTTTTATTATACAAATAGTTTAAAATTAGGGCTACAATTTTTGCTTTCTTTGAAGTCTTTAAAAATATTTATAATGAAAGAATTTGTTAATCAGATAAAGCAAATATGACTTTGCAGCGTTAGAAGTACAATGTAAATTATTTTTATCTTACAGCCAATCTTGTAAGAGAGTTAACGAAATAGTCAATGTAGAAAACTCACTTCGTGAAGCAAATTTTTAAATTTTTATAACCTGACGAATGTTATTCTTTGACTTTTTATATTATTTTATTTATCGATTTTACTCCGTTTATTACGAGAAAAATCCTGAATCATTGTCTGCGGCGATAATAGGCGTTTTTTACACTATGAATTCCATGTCGGTGTTATTTATATATATAATCTTGAGCAAAAAGCCAATTCTCATTAGCACACTATTGGCTATAAGTTTGTTCATAATATTCCAAGTTTATACCTATATAAGGTATCTTCTATGTGAAAAAAATTCTATTCAATCAATTGAGAAAAAATGGTCAAATAAAACAGTAACCCAGAAGAGTTATATTAAGGTTTTGCTTTTATTATATAGCTGTTTGAGTATAATTAGCTGTTTAGGTTTGGCAATATATCTTGGTGCTTCCAGACATGATTAGGTTGTATAGTCCTATGACTATACATCTTTAAAATATTTATAATAAAAGAATTTGTTAACCTGATAAAACAAATATGCAATGACTTCTTAAATCTTAATAGGAAATAATTACTTCTACTTTAATAAACTTTATAATTTTGATAAGGTGATAGGGTCAAAAAAAACTATTAGAAAGTTTTTTTACTAAGAAATTGTTTAAATTTAATTTTAAATATTTTATATTGATAAGTATTAAACCTTAGTAGAAAAAGTATCAGGCGAATAATTTGACTTTATTATTTTATTGAGTTGCAAAATATTTAATTGAAGATAATAAGGTTGAAAAACTTAGGCAAAAAATTTATACTAAGGTTAAAATACAATCGTTGTGCATCACTTTAAAAAACATTCTTTTCCTAAATTTAAGTATGACAATTAGAACTATTTTAACCACTATCACTTTTGGACTTTTAGTTTGGTTACTAATTGACAGTATGTTTCAGCTTGACATAGCTGCTACAAAAAATGACGGCTTAATAAATTCAGAGAAAATGAAAGTTGAAAGTTTTCAAAATATCGATTCCGTCAAAGTGTATGCAAAATCAAAACTTGATGTTATCAGACAAAATACAAAGAGAAACTCTGTAATTGCGACCAAAAGAATTTGGGTAATAATTGGATTAATTGTGTTGCAAATGTTTTTATTGAGCAACGCCTCAAGAAAGAAAAGTGTTTAAGAATAGTTATGACGACCGAACAGAAACAGTTATACAACACAATTGACTAAATACTTTGGAAAGAGGGGAGCTCAATCGGTGTTAACAATATTGAAGATGTTAGAGATGAATATCAAATTTATATACCACAGGAATACAATTCCGGTTATTGAATATTCTGCAAATGTTTTGCAATATCAACGTAGCTAAACTTATCAACTACCTCAGCACCTTTCATTACAAAATAAGTAGGATTTACGCGTGCTGCAGTTTTTATAACCGTTGCATCGCACAATAAAATATCAGCAGGAAGATTACCTATAATTTTTTCAGCAGTTAGTTTATCTGCAGTTACAATATAAAAATGCATTTGCTTTTGCTGAAGCTGGTCCATCAAATTTTTAAAATCATCGGTATGCCATTTCTCAAATGTGCTGAAATCTTTTGCAAACAACATTACATATTCATCATTTGAATTTAATAAGGCTTGCGTGGTATCAGTTCCACCAAAAGTGAATAAAGCAAAATCAGCAATTGGCGGTGTTGCGTTTCCCTTTCTTATAACCTTATCCTTGCGGTTAATAAATTCATAACTTGAATCAAGATCTTCAGGAAGATTATCTGCTGTATATTCTAAATCTTTTCCATCTTTTTTATACGTAAAAACCATTACAACGCTGTCCTGAATTGCATTTGGCGGCGGCTGCATTTCTTTTAAAATATTATTTCCTTTTTTATACGGCAGGCAATCAACAATAGGTAAATGTCTCATTACATGTTCTTGTAGATAACTAACAGAAACAACACATAAAAACAATAAAAAAATTGCGGTAAATGATTTTACTGAAGAAAATATTTTACTCTTGTTCACAAACAAGATCAGTATCAATACAAATAAAACAATATCTTTTGTAAATGATTCTGCAGGTGTTAGTGGCAAACAATCGCCAAAACAACCGCAGGTTTTTATTTTACCTGAAAGCAATGCATACCCTGTAAGAAAACTAAAGAAAATTATCAGCAGCAATAAAAGCCAGCTAAACAATTTCATGCGCCAGCCAATAATTACGGCAACACCGGCAAGTACTTCAAATACATTCATTACAAGTGAAAACACTAATGTATAATCATTAAAAAAATACCAGTTCCATGCTTCAAAAAATTCCTGCATTTTATAACTTAAACCCAACGGATCATTTGCCTTTACCAGCCCGCTGAAAATAAAAAGCAAGCCAACTATCCAGCGTATAACCAGTAATGTATTTTTTTTATAAGTCGTCATAATCAAAACTTATTTTACTTCGTACTTCTAACTTCGTACCTCATATTTCAACCGTTATGTTTTCCTTCATCAATTAATATCAATGCAAATACAGCGTAATTAATAATATCAATATAATTCGCATCAATGCCTTCACTTATCAGCGTTCGTCCATCATTATTTAAAATCTGGCGCACACGTAATAATTTCACCAATATAAGATCAACAAAACTTTCCTGGCTCATCTCCCGCCAGGCTTCGCCATAATCGTGATTTTTATTCAACAAAATAGTTTTTGTTTCAGCTACTGATTCATCATAAAAATCGCTTGCCTGTTTTACAGAAAGTTCTTCCACTACAGGATTTTGCAAACGCAATTGAATAAGACCTATTACGCCATAATTAATAATGCCGATAAACTCACTCACTACATCATCATCAACTTTACGCTCGGTTAAACTTTGAATATTTCTTATGCGTAAAGCTTTAATAAAGATCTGGTCAACTACAGAAATCGTGCGCAGCACCCGCCATGCAGTACCATAATCAATTGTCTTTTTTAAAAAGATTTCTTTGCAGCGTTCAATCGCTTTATCAAACTGGTTTTCTGTTGTACTCACTCAATAATTTTTTTTGAATTTGCCCGCAGTACAAAGCCCGCAGCTTAAATCTTTACATTTGTATCGCATCAAAAATAACTAAACAAAATAATGTTTACACTTAACTGCAACGGAAGATTATTGGTAATTAACAAACCCATTGTAATGGGCATTATAAATATTACGCCTGATTCGTTTTACAAAGACAGTCGCTTTCAAACCGAAGACGAAGTTTTACAACAGGTTTCAAAAATGCTTAATGATGGCGCAACTATTTTAGATATTGGCGGGCAAAGCACGAGACCTGGCAGTGCAAGATTATCAGCAACGGAAGAGGCAGAAAGAGTGTTGCCGGTAATTGAATCTATCAATAAAAATTTCCCGGATGCATTTATTTCTGTTGATACATATCATGCTGAAGTTGCAGTGCAATCAGTTGCCGTGGGGGCATCAATTGTAAACGACATAAGCGGAGGAACAATGGATGAAAGCATGCTTGTAACAGTTGGTGAATTGCATGTGCCATATATCTGCATGCATATACAAGGCAAGCCCGAAACCATGCAGCAAAACCCTGTTTATGAAAATATAACACGCGAAGTGCTTGACTTTTTTATTCATCAAACAGAAAAATGCAGAGTGCATAATATTAATGATGTGATCATTGATCCGGGCTTTGGTTTTGGAAAAACTTTAAGCCATAATTTTCAGTTATTAAAAGATCTTTCTGTTTTTAAAATGCTTGAAAAACCAATACTGGCTGGGCTTTCAAGAAAAGCGACTATTTATATAACACTAAAAATTACGGCAGAAGAATCTTTAAACGGCACTACAGTTTTAAACACGATTGCTTTATTAAACGGTGCAAATATTTTACGGGTTCATGATGTGAAGGAAGCAGTAGAAGCTATTGAATTGATAGCTGCATATAAGTCTTCAAATTGATAAGTGCAGTTCAGAATTATAGCTGTCAATTTCCATCATAATAAAAAACAATTTTTGCATTGGTTTGCAAATCTGTTTTTACAGATAATTTATAAATCTGTTTACCTGCAGTAATGCGCATCAAGGCTGTGTTTGGTGGAATAGTACCTAAGTTTTCTGCAATCATAATAAACTCATGAAGACGATTTGAGGTATCAGCATGAATTCGAAATGTTATGGGTTCTCTTAATAGTGTTTTATTATTAACGATCAATGTATCGTTATGATAAACGCTAACCCTGTCTCCGTCTATTTCTGCGTTATCAAATAATTCAATAAGAATATCAGGCGTTGTAATATGATACGTTTGAAGCAAAACATTATTTCTTGTTTCTAATGCCTTGGTTGTAGAAGCTTTTGCAGTGTCCTTTGCAACAGGAGGCTTACTTACTGCCGTAGTTGCATTTGTAAGCGAATCCTGTATGCGTTGTTGTTCTTTTTGTTTTGCAATAGTGGCAACAGTTTGTAAAGAATCATCAATGTGTTTTTCCCGCTTCGTAGCAACACTAATTGAATCGTCAATTTGCTGTTGTCTTTTCTTCTCTGCAATAGCAGCATTCTTTGTTGAATCATCAATCAGTTGCTGTCGCTTCTTTGCAACATTCGCTCCATTAGTTATAGAGTCTTTTACACGCTGTTGTGCTTTTTGTTTTGCAATAGTGGCAACATTTTGTAATGAATCATCAATGTGTTGCTGATGTTTTTTAGCAACACTAATAGAATCATCAATGTGTTGCTGACGTTGCTTTGCTATGATAGCTGCGTTAGATATAGAGTCTTTTACACGTTGCTGTTCTTTTTGCTTTGCAATGGCTGCAACAGTTTGCAAAGAATCATTAATATGCTGCTTATGCTTTTTAGCAATACTAATCGAGTCATCAATTTGCTGTTGTAGTTTCTTCGCAATGTCGGCTGCGTTGGCTATAGAGTCCTTTACACGTTGCAATTCCTTTTGTTTTGCAATAGTGGCAACAGTTTGTAAAGAATCATCAATTTGTTTTTCACGCTTCTTAGCAACACTAATTGAATCATCAATTTGCTGTTGTCGTTTCTTTGCTGCAATAGCAGCATTCTTTGTTGAATCGTCAATTTGTTGCTGACGCTTCTTTGCAATGTTAGCTGCGTTAGTTAAAGAATCTTGTATGCGTTGCTGTTCTTTTTGTTTTGCAATAGCTGCAACAGTTTGTAAAGAATCATCAATGTGTTGTTGACGTTTTTTAGCAACATTAATTGAATCATCAATTTGCTGCTGTCTTTTCTTTGCAATGTTAGCTGCATTGGTTATAGAATCTTGTATGCGCTCCTGTTCTTTTTGCTTTGCAATGGCTGTAACAGTTTGTAAAGAATCAT
>JBDTLW010000098.1:0-6720 GCA_039934575.1 Parafilimonas sp.
AGATCTGGGTTTCAATTAGGAACCACAGGTGCAGTGTTCGGGGGTAAAATAGACAGATCAAATCACTCCACAGCGTTTTCAATTTCTTTTAATCAATTAGCAAGCTATAATAATAAAATTCATTACGAGGGCTTAAATGATTATAGCTCTTACTCTGAACAATACCTTGAGCAGCTTGCGGGAGATAATGCTAATTTGAATGAAGCGGAAAATAATTATCCGTTTGGTTCATCATTGGCCTTTTTTACTTATTTGGTGGATAGTATTGCTGACCCGTCGGGGAATGTTACCGGTTATAGAAGCCTTGTTCCTCTTAATCCTGCTATTATGCAGCAATATGATGAAATCGATAAAGGCGGCTTATATGAGGTATCATTTGGTTTTGCAAGTAATACTAAAGACAAGGTTTATTTTGGGGGAAGCATAAATGTTCCGCTTTCATTTTTTAAGCAAAATATTACGTATCAGGAATCAGATGTAAGCTCAAATCTGCATAACGATTTTAATTATTCAACTCTTACGCAAGATCATACCTTAAATGGAGCTGGTCTCAATGGCCGGCTTGGTATTATTTACCGTCCGCAAAATTCTTTACGGTTGGGGCTTGCTTTTCACACTCCTTCTTTTATGAGTTTTACAGACAAACTGAGTGCATCAATAACAACAGATACGGAAGATTTTGCCGGAGTTCAAACTTCAAAAAGCAGTGATTTTCCCAATGCCGTTTCAGATGTAAAGTACAATGAAATAACACCGTACAAAATTGTGGCAAGTGCTGCTTATGTATTTAAAGAAGTTCAAAATGTAAAACTTCAGAAAGGATTTCTTAGTGCAGATATTGAATATATAAATCATCGCGGTTCACGATTTATGCAACAAACGGGAAACGATGGTGGTAACCCTTCAATTGATGATTACTATAAATCTCTGAACGATGTTATTAAATCTTATTATAAAGGCGCATTTGATTTCAGGGTGGGAGGAGAATTAAAATTTTCTCCGTTGGCTGTTCGTTTAGGTGCCGCTTATTATGGAAGCCCTTATGATGATAAAACTTTAAAAGCAAGCCGCTTTATGGTTGCCGGTGGTTTGGGTTATCGTAACTATGGAATGTTTATTGACTTAACAGTGTCTGAAATATTTAATAAGGATGTAAATTTTCCGTATCGCTTAAATGATAAAGCAAACACATTTGCAATGCTGAAAAATCAGCGTACAAATGTGTTGTTAACTGTTGGAATAAAATTTTAATTATTTAGTTTGCAGCAGCAACATCCTCAGAAACAGGCTCCACCTTTACTTTGGCTACACCACGCGTTACAATTTTTAATTGTTTTGCTGCAGTTAAGGTAAGATCAAGAATTCTTCCTTTTTTAGCCATATTTGGATGCATTCTATCATTAACGCGAACAATAATAGATTTGCCGGTTAATAAATTAGTAACCTTAACCCAGGTATTTAATGCAAAAAAATTGCTTGCGGCTGTAAGATTGCTATGGTGAAAAGTTTCGCCGGTAGCGGTTTTGTTGCCTTCAAATTTGCTTGCATAATAAGTTGCAAGCCCTGTAATAATATTTTCTTTTGAAGGAGTAGTATTGTCGCTCGTAGTTTTTTTGGCAAAAAGAAAAATCGGGGGCCAATTACTTGTACCGGCGTTACTATTAATATTAGAAATTAATACTGAAGCTAAGAGAAATAAAAAAATTCCAAAAAATCTTTTCATGATAAATTATTTGTAAAGCACTAAGACTTTTGATTAAATAATAGTCGTTTAGTTCTTTCTTTAAAGCTTGGCACAATTTGCAATAACCATGCCGTAAACTTATTTCTACAAATAAAGAGGGCAAAAATACAGTAATATTAATTAATGCAGGGAAAGCAGAATAATTATTAATAAGTAATTGTAGATCAATTTGGTATATGGTTTGGGTTTACAGAAAAAGGTAAAGAAATTGAATTTATAGTTGCATAAACAACTTTTTCAATTAATTTGCAACCCTAATTTTTTGCCATGAAAATTCTGATTTGTATTAGCAAAACCCCTGATACCACTTCAAAAATTTCTTTTAAAGACAACAATACAAAGTTTGAAGAATCCGGTGTGCAATGGATAATTAATCCTTACGATGAATGGTATGCGCTTGTTAGAGCTATTGAGCTTAAGGAAAAGAATGCATCCGTGCAATTACATCTCGTTACAGTTGGAGGAACCGATTGCGACCCTATAATACGTAAAGCTTTAGCGCTCGGTGGTGATGAAGCTTTACGCGTTAATACAACAAGCGATGACAGTTTTTATATAGCTGCACAGATTGCCCAAATCGCAAAACAGGGAAATTATGACCTTATTCTAACGGGTAAAGAAACTATTGATTATAACAGTTCTTCTGTAGCTGGCATGCTTGCTGAGTTGCTTGACTTACCATACATCTCTCTGGCTGCAAAGCTTGAAATAAACGGTAACACCGCAATTGTAATACGTGAAATAGAAGGCGGAGAAGAAACAGATGAAGTGAGCCTCCCTGTTGTTATAAGCTGTCAAAAAGGTGTTGCTGAACAACGTATTCCAAATATGCGCGGTATAATGGCTGCACGTACAAAACCTCTTAAAGTAATTGAGCCGGCTGCAATTGATGCTTTAACCAACATTGTAAGCTATGAATTACCACCCCCTAAAGCGGGCGTAAAATTAGTTTCTCCGGATAATGTGGAAGAGTTGGTGCGCTTACTGCATGAAGAAGCCAAAGTAATATAGCAGCCTGAAATTTTGAAAGAAAGATAATGTTACAACAATAAAAGTATAGAAATGATATTAGTATTTATTGACCATACAGATTCAGCAATAAAGAAATCTTCTTATGAGGTTTTGAGTTATGGTGCTGCACTTGCTCAAAAAATGGATACTTCAGTTGAAGGGCTGATTCTTGGAACTGTAAATGATGATCTTTCAGTTCTTGGTTGTTATGGCATCTCAAAAGTACACCAGGTTTCAAATGAAATATTAAATCAGCTTGATGCACAGTTATATGCAAAAATTATTGCAGATGCAATAAGTGCATTGAACGCTGAAATAATTATTTTCAGCCATAACCAAACCGGAAAGACAGTTGCACCCATGGTTTCAGCCCGATTAAAAGCAGGCTTTGTTTCAGGAGCAGTAACGTTACCGGATATATCTAAAGGCTTTGTTGTAAAAAAGAACGTATTCAGCGGTAAGGCTTTTGCCAATGTAAATATAAAATCAACAATAAAAATTATTTCCCTCAATGCCAATAGTTTTCAGGTTAAAAAAACAGAAGGTGTTGCTGTTGTTGAGCAATTAAATATTAGTGTTGATTCACCTAAAATTAAAATTACTGCAGTTAATAAAGTAAAAGGTGAAGTGCCTTTAACTGAAGCCGAAATTGTTGTAAGTGGTGGTCGCGGATTAAAAGGTCCTGAAAACTGGAAGATGATTGAAGATTTAGCACATGTATTGCATGCAGCTACAGCCTGCAGCCGCCCGGTTGCTGATTCAGGCTGGAGACCGCACCATGAGCATGTAGGGCAAACAGGAATTCAGATTGCACCTAATCTTTATATTGCTATCGGTATATCAGGTGCCATACAACATCTTGCCGGCGTTAACAGAAGTAAAACCATTGTTGTCATCAACAAAGATCCGGAAGCACCTTTTTTTAAAGCTGCTGATTATGGCATTGTGGGCGATGCTTTTGAAATTGTTCCAAAACTCACAGAAGAAATTAAAAAAATTAAAGCTTAACAGATATAAATTTTTTTTGAAAATTATTGGTTGAATAATTATTTTTTAATTGGCTAAATGATCTGCTTAGTAGATTTTCCTTTACTAAAATGAAGATCTTATATAGCCCATCTATAAACTCAAAAGATAATCTTATGCAAACTCAAGAGCCATTTGAAATAGAAACAAATTATAATGCTCCTGTTGAAAAAGTATGGAAAGCCCTTACTGATAAAGAGCAAATGAGGGAGTGGTATTTTAATGTTGATGCATTTAAGCCTGAAGTTGGTTTTGAGTTTAAATTTGATGGCGGTACAGATGATAAAGTATATCATCATCTTTGTAAAATAATTGAAGTTATTCCGCTTAAAAAATTAAAGCATAGCTGGAGTTATATTGGATATGAAGGCATGTCGTTTGTAACCTGGGAATTATTTGATGAAGGCGATATAACAAGAGTAAAGCTTACGCACGAAGCTCTTGAAACTTTCCCTCAAAATAACCCTGATTTTGCTAAAGAAAGCTTTACACAAGGATGGACATACATCACAGAAACTTCATTAAAAGATTTCCTGGAAAAAGAAGATGTAAAGGCTTAATACTTATTCTATCTTTTTAATTTTTCCTGAACCGGCTATGTTTTGCGTAACAGATGCGTTGCCTTTATAATAAACATTCCCAACACCGGCAATGTTTATATCCAGCCTACTTTCTGCAAACAAACGCGCATCCCCTGAACCTGCAATTTTTACAGTTGCATTTTCCGCCTGCAGATCTTCAGCATGATAATTTCCGCTGCCTGCAATTTCTATTTTTGAATCTTTTGTTTCGCCGGTAAGATAAATATCACCTGTGCCTGAAATGTTTGAATGTATGCCTGGTGTGTTTACATCAAAATGCATAGTGCCGCTGCCTGAAATGTCGAGGTCAAGATGATCGCCGCCTGTAAGTTTATTTGTGGTAGAAATATTTCCGCTGCCGCTAAGCCTGAATCCTTCCAGCTTATCTGTGGTAATGTATAATTTTATTTTGTTTGAAGGGCGAAGATTTACATCTTCTTTGGTATGAATATTCAATTCATCACCATTTACATCAGTGATAATGTAAGACTGAATATTATCGTCAGTTTCAATTTTTATGGATGATGAATTACCCTGAGTAATTTCAACATCATAACTGCCGGAGCATCTTATATTTTTAAAAGAAGATAAATTTCTTTCTGAAGTTGTTAAGCTTCCATCTCCATGTATTGTTTTATTAAATGGATTAAAGCAGGATGCAAAAGCTGCTATAATTATGACGGCAGTTAAATATATTTTCATAATGCAATTTTAGCTTTAAAATTAAGAGATAAAAATAAATCTGTTGCTGCTTTCCAAAATTGTTATCATTGATTTCTGATTGGTGCCATCTTTTAAAAACATTTATCTTCGCGCATCTTTATGACAGAAAAGATTTTAATTCTCGATTTTGGAAGCCAATACACACAACTAATTGCACGTGCCGTAAGAGAAGCGAATGTTTACTGCGAAATTATTCCATTCAATAAACCCTTTACTATTGATGAAACTATTAAAGGAATTATTTTAAGCGGTTCTCCGTTTAGTGTGAATGATGCAAATGCACCAACTATAAATATTCCATCATACATTCAAAAAACACCTGTTCTTGGCATTTGTTATGGTGCACAGCTTACTGTAAAAGAATTTGGAGGCAAGGTTGAAAAATCAAACAAACGCGAATATGGAAGAGCCAAATTGCATAAACACCATGATGATATTTTACTAAAAGATGTTGAAGATAATTCGCAGGTTTGGATGAGCCATAGTGATACGATTACACAATTACCTGAAGGCTTTGAATTGCTTGCAACTACTGCGAGTATTCCTGTTGCAGCGTTTAAGAAAACTGATAGTTTATCGTTGACAGTTGACAGAAAAAATAAAGGAATTGCAAACGGTCAACTGCCATCTGCCAACAGTCAGCCTTTATACGGTTTGCAGTTTCATCCTGAAGTATATCATTCAACAGAAGGCAAAAAAATAATTAAAAATTTTCTCGTAAATATTTGCGGTTGCAAACAGAATTGGACGCCGGCTTCTTTTGTACACGAAACCATTGAAGCATTAAAAAAACAAATTGGTGATGCACATGTGATAATGGCTTTAAGCGGCGGTGTTGACAGCACTGTAGCAGCTACGCTTATCAGCAAAGCAATTGGTGAAAGGCTACACGGAATTTTTGTTGATAACGGCGTATTGCGTAAAAATGAATTTGAATCTGTTCTTGAAACCTATAAAACTTTAGATTTAAATGTAACAGGCATTGATGCAAAAGAAAGTTTCTACAACGCATTAAAAGACAAAACAGACCCCGAAGAAAAAAGGAAATGTATAGGTAAATTATTTATTGATGTATTTCAGGATGAAGCATCAAAAATAAAAGAAGCTAAATTTTTAGGGCAGGGAACTATTTATCCTGATGTGATAGAAAGCGTAAGCGTGCATGGCCCTTCGCAAACTATAAAATCGCATCACAATGTTGGCGGGCTTCCTGAAAAAATGCATCTTTCTTTGGTTGAACCTTTACGTTTTTTATTTAAAGATGAAGTAAGAAAGGTTGGACTTGAATTAGATATTCCATCTGCAATGATAAACCGGCATCCATTTCCGGGTCCGGGGCTTGCCATAAGAATTTTAAGTGATGTAACAGAAGAGAAAGTTAAACTGCTGCAACAGGCTGATGATATTTTTATAAGTTCGTTAAAAGAACATGATCTATACAATAAAGTGTGGCAGGCAGCCGCTATTTTATTGCCGGTAAAAAGTGTTGGCGTTATGGGTGACGAACGCACGTATGAATATACAGTTGCCTTACGCGCTGTAACTTCTGTTGATGGAATGACCGCAGACTGGGCGCATTTGCCTTATGAATTTCTTGCTCATGTTTCAGGAGAAATCATCAATAATATTCGCGGC
>JBDTLW010000099.1:0-6713 GCA_039934575.1 Parafilimonas sp.
TTTAACATCTGTAAAAGCAATTTTATCTGGTCTTGCATTGTCTTTATTTCTGCCGAATGGCTTTGGTGAGTACCCTGCACGTGCTTTATATATGAAAGAAGGAAACCGGTTGCGTTCAGTTGCTTTAAATGTTGCGGGCAGTATGGCTCAACTTATTGTTACGCTTGTGGCTGGTATTATTTCTCTGTTATATTTGAAATCATATACATGGAAAGCTAACATAGAAATACAAGGTTTGTCAGTGTTATGGCTAAACGGAATTATTTCTATGATAATACTGGGCACAGTATTACTTATTATAATTTATTTCCGTTTATCATGGCTAACAAGAGTGACTGAAAAAATTCCATTTGTAAGCCGGTATAAATACTTAATAGAAAAACTTGAAACGTTTCACTGGAAAGAGTTAACAAGAATTTTATATTTATCATGTATTCGTTTCATAGTTTTTGCAGTTCAATATATATTAGTATTGTACTTGTTTAAAGTAAAGATTGATTTGATTGATGCTGTTTGCACAACCTGTGTATTATTTTTGTTTCTGGCTATTTTACCAACAATTCCATTTGCAGATGTAGGTATAAGGGGCGAAGCAGGGGGACAATTGTTTGGTTTATTAACACCTGATGCTTTTGGTGTTGTAGTTAGCATAGCAGTTATATGGTTTGTAAACTTGATAATACCTTCAGCAGCAGGAAGTTTATTTTTGCTGAGTATAAGACTTTTTAAAAAAGCAGATAAAATAAATAAAAAGACGTGAGAAAATTTTTTGCAACCCTTATAATTTCAATAACATGGTTAACGCTGTCTGCGGATGATGATTTTTGCGGCATACACAACACAGCTTTTTTGCCCAACGAAGTTTTAACCTATAATGTTTTTTATTCTGTGATTGGGATTTATATAAATGCAGGCACAGCAACATTCAGCACAACACTTGAAAAAATAAATAATAAACCTGTTTATCATGCAATAGGCGAGGGGCATACAAATTCAAGATATGACTGGATATTTAAAGTAAGAGACCGCTACGAAACTTATATTGATACATTAACCCTGCAACCGCTAAAATTTATTCGCAATGTAGATGAAGGTGGCTATAAAAAACTAGAGAACGTAACGTTTGACCGCGCAAATAATTTAGCCACCACAACAAAAGGCGTGTATAAAGTTCCCAATTGCATACAGGATGTTATAAGCGCTATTTATTATGCACGTAATATAAATTTCAATAAGTATAAAGTAGATGATAAAATTCCTTTTACAATGTTTTTAGATAACGAAGTGTATAATCTTTACATCCGTTATCTTGGAAAAGAAGTTATAAAAACACGCTATGGAAAATTCAATGCAATTAAGTTTAAACCATTGCTTGTAAAAGGAACTATGTTTGAAGGCGGTGAAAAAATGAATGTGTGGGTAAGTGATGATGGTAATCATATTCCTCTACGTATTGAAAGTCCGATCGTAATTGGCAGTGTAAAGGTTGATATGATGCAATACCGAAACCTGCGTTATCCCTTATCTTCTAAAATAAGTGTACGCTGATCTATTTACTTAATCAGCATTTCAACAGAAAAAGCAATACGTGCAGATTATTGTTTTACTATTTTATATGTTTTTGAAACATTGCCCTGAATACATTTCAGCATATACACACCAGGGGAAAATTGCTCACCAAACTGATATGATTTTTCTGCTGAACCAGTTGCACTGTATATAATTCTGCCATATACATCTGTTACAAAAAATACAATCTTCTGTTTACTGTTTGTCTGTATTGAAAGTTCAAACCTTTGTGTTGATGGATTTGGCGAAATAAAAGTTTTTAATTCTATATCGGATTGAGAAGACGCATCAATAGCATCAGAAAAATCTGAACAATTTATTTTACTTTTTTTAACAAGCGAAGTTGAAGAACTAATACATCCCTTTTTATCTCTTACCCAATAAGTATAGGTGCCGGAGTTTAAGTTTGAAAAAAAATTATCTGAGGTATAATTTACAGAATCTATACTATATGAATATGGCTTAGTTCCTCCTGTTCCTTTTATAGTAATTGTTCCGTTGCTTACATTTTTACAACTTGTATTTGTTTTTTGCGCTGATGCAATTAAGAGATCGGGTTGCCCTAAATTTATTTCTGTTGTGTTGGTATTTCCGGATGCATCTGTTACAGTGAATGTATAATCGCCTGCAGGTTCTGAATATGTTCCGGTTCCTTTGTACGGTTGTAATCCTCCCGTTGCAGTTACTGTAATATCAGATATGCCGCCATTACATGTAATGCTGTCAGCAGAAATATTTGTCTCTAAGTTTTTAGCCGGTTGTTCATACAGGCAAATGGTTTTGCTTTCATTTGAAAAATATCTTTTTTTAGCAGGATTACTGCCTGAATTTAATGTATTCGATCCGCCTATTGATGGCCATTTATCAGTTATATTCCAGAAATACGGCTGGGCTATTAAATAATAACTTTGATCATCAAAATTATTATCAGTTTCAGGCTGAAGTATTCCATTAATATTATTATCATAAGTGAACTGCTTTCCGGAAAGAGAATAATTCCCTTTTAAAAAACCTGTATTCGTTACTTCATTGCCTACGATATTTTGATAGTCTGAAGGATAAGAATTTGATGAAATGATCAGACCATATAACTCAGCCCGATTTCTAAAAAATGTATTGCAGGGCCCGGAAGGTCCCCATGTATTATCAATCATTATAGTTTGGCATATATTGCCTTCAAATAAATTAGCAAATCCAAAATCTCCGTGCAACAACATATCCGCACCACCATCATTTGGAAATTCACTTCTATGTTCGTCTAATGAATAATTATATGCATATACGTTTCCATTAGATCCCTGCTTGGCGATCATTGCATGGCGCAAGTGCTTGAAGATACAGTTCTCAACTTTACAATCGCTGGCATGTTGAATCATATTAATTCCATAGCCTGCTGTTCCTTTTCCATCGTATGTAAATGCGTCATGAAAATAACACCCGCTTACTGTTATACTTTTACACGAAACCATTGAAATGTGAGCGCCCTGACTTTTATTACTTTCAACACCTGTTAGCCAGCAATTAACTGCATAAGAAAAATTCAAATTATTTCCATACTTACCGTTAAGAATCGTGTCAGCTCTTGTTATTTTTAAACATTCAATTCCTATGTTTCTTGCGGGGATAATGGTTCGGACTTCCGGATTTAAACTGGCAGTATAATTAATACGTAAACCTGGTTCTATAGTTATTGAAGTTGCGTTTACTGCTATTATTTTAACTATCTGACCTACACAATAAGTTGCCCAATCTACAGGTCTTGTATCCCAACTGCCATTTGCCTGCCTTATTTCAAGATAATCATCTACATTGAATGCTGATGTATTTTCTAAGTTTAAAACAGAAGAGCCTTTGTTATAGCCTGATATAATCGGCGTAAAAGAATTCTTTTGTTTTATGCTGATAACAATAGCATCTTTTTGATTTGATTTTTCTAAGTCAAATATTAAGTTTGTTACTTCACCTTCACCCCGCAACACAACATTATTTGGGATTTTAATAGAAGAATTAATTAGATAATTACCTGCAGGAAAAAATATTACACGGTTTTTATTTGAAGATTTAATCGCACTGTTGATGGCATTGTAATCATTATGTATTCCATCTGCATAAGCGCCAAAATCCTGTACATTAATTATTAATGAAGGATCAGGAGAAACACCCTGGTAACCTGCCTGCGACCAATCTACTCTTAATGAATCGGGAATGATTTGTGCATTGATTTGTGTAAACAGCAGGCAAAATAGTACGGATAAAAAAGCACAGTTCGTTTTCATTTTGGTTGGGATTAAGAAATAAGATTTCTTATCAATTCTTATACGGATACATTACGAATATAAATAAACCGCAACGAATTAAAAGAAAATAAATATCAGCCAAAACAAAAAAAATCTAAAGAAAAGATTGGAAATTATAATTAAGCAATTAAGTTACAGCATACCTTGTTTCAACAAATATTCTGCAATCTGCACTGCATTTGTTGCCGCACCTTTTCGTAAGTTATCACTAACAATCCATAGGTTTAAAGTATTCGGTTGTGTTTCATCTCTTCTTATCCTTCCAACAAATACTTCATCTTTTTCATGTGCCCACAAAGGCATTGGATAAATTTGATTTGATAGATCATCCTGCACCACAACACCGGGCGCTTCACTCAACAATTTCTTTACATCATCCACAGTAAAATCATTTTCAAATTCAACATTTACACTTTCACTGTGCCCGCCAATAACAGGAATGCGCACTGTGGTTGCAGTAAGCATAATATTTTCATCACGCATAATTTTTCTTGTCTCATTCACCATCTTCATTTCTTCTTTTGTATAACCATTATCAAGAAAAACATCTATCTGCGGAATAGCATTCAGGTCTATTGGATATTTGTAAGCCATTGGTCCATCATCAACCCCTTTACGCTCATTAAATAATTGGTCAACTGCTTTTTTACCGGTGCCGCTAACACTTTGATATGTGCTTACCACAATTCTTTTTATTCCATACTTTTTATGCAAAGGATTTAGTGCAACTACCATTTGTATCGTTGAGCAATTTGGGTTCGCAATTATCTTATCATCTTTCGTCAACGCATCTGCATTTAATTCAGGAACTATTAATTTTTTTGTTGAATCCATACGCCATGCACTTGAATTATCAATTACAGTTATGCCGGCTTCAGCAAACTTTGGTGCAAGTTCAAGCGAAGTACTTCCACCTGCAGAAAATATTGCAACAGCAGGCTTTGCAGCAATGGCATCTTCAGCAGAAACAACTTTATATTTCTTGCCTTTAAATTCAACTTCTTTACCAATTGAACGTTCGCTTGCTACGGGAAATAATTCGGTTACAGGAAAATTTCTTTCTGCTAATACCTGTAACATTTTTGAGCCAACCAAACCGGTTGCGCCAACTACTGCAACTTTCATTTTGTGTGTATTTGCCCTAAATCCTTAAAGGGATTTAAGAAGTTTAATTTTAAAATTTTTATATCTTCCCTTTCTCCCTTTTAGGGGATGGGGGCATCATAAAAAAGCCTTCCGTTTTTGGAAGGCTTTCAGTTTATATTTTTAAGCATACAACTTTACACACCTTCGTTATAGAAAATTTTTGTACACTTTGTATGTTTAATGATCATTTTCATAATTGCTGCGCGAAAATAATATCGCATTAAATAGAAACAAAAATTTATTTTACCAGATCTTAACTTTTGCACTATCCTGCTTATACATTTTATCTCCCGGCTGCACATTAAATGCTTTATACCAGGGTTCAAAATTTGAAAGCGGGCCGTTTACTCTGTACTTAGGCGGTGAATGCGGATCTTCGTTTATCAGCATTCTTTCAAGCTCAGGCTTTGCTTTGCTGCGCCATATTTGTGCAAACGAAATAAAGAAACGCTGATCTGGTGTAAAGCCATCAATCTTCGTTGTATCCTGTCCTTCCTTTGTCATTTTAAATGCATCATACGCAATATTTAATCCGCCAAGATCTGCGCTGTTTTCACCGGTTGTAAGAGAGCCGTTAATATGCATTGTATCCAACATGGTGTAACCATTAAACTGGTTGATGATGTTTTTTGTTCTGGCAACAAATTGCAGGCTATCATTATGGCTCCACCAATTTTTCAGATTGCCTTCTTTATCGTATTGCGAACCCTGGTCATCAAAACCATGTGTCATTTCATGCCCTATCACCATTCCAATTCCTCCATAATTAATAGCATCATCAGCGTTTACATCAAAGAAAGGAAACTGCAATATTCCCGCAGGAAAAACAATTTCATTAAACGTTGGATTGTAATAAGCATTAATGGTTGGCGGCGTCATTCCCCATTCAGTTCTGTCAACAGGTTTGCCTAATTTTTTTAAGTTATATTGATAATCATCCTCAGAGCAAGAGATAATATTGTCATAAAATTTATTCTTGTCTATGCTTACATTATATTCTCTCCATTTATCAGGATAGCCAATCTTTTTAATAAATGCATGCAACTTATCTACAGCTACTTTTTTAGTACTGTCGCTCATCCAGTCAAGCTTATCAATTCTTGCTTCAAACGCTTTTTGAAGATTGCTTACCAAATCATCCATTCTTTTTTTTGCATCCTGTGTAAAATATTCTTTTACATATATCTGCCCCAGATCAAAACCAAGATGATTATCGGTTGAGCGGTAAATTCTTTCCCAGCGCGGTTTTAGTTGCTGCTGCCCGCTAAGCGTTTTAGAGTAATTAAATTGTGCGTTCACAAAATCACTGCTTAAAGCGCTTGCCCATTTTTGAAGTGTTTGACTGCGCAGGTATGGCTTCCATGTATCTGCAGGAATGCTCTTTAATAATTCGTTCAGCTTTGTATAATAAGCAGGTTGCTGCAGGTTTAATGAATCAGCTTTAAACCCTAAATTATCAAACAAAGTTTTCCATCCTATCACAGGCATTTGTTTATCAAGATCAGCCACTGCCATTTTATGATAATTGCCTTGCGGATCACGCAGCTCAACATTTGTTTTATGACTGCCTGCCATTTGTTTTTCAAGCTCATAAACCTGCGCCGTTTCAATAGCTGCTTTTGATGAATCATCGCCGGTAAGCATGAATAATTTTTTCATGTAATCCTGGTAAGCTTTTATTACAGCAAGCGATGCGGAATC
>JBDTLW010000100.1:0-6669 GCA_039934575.1 Parafilimonas sp.
TAATAGGTTTAGGCTATGTGGGCTTGCCTATTGCAATTGCTTTTGCAAAAAAGCTAAGTGTAGTTGGTTTTGATATGAATGCAGAGCGCATCAAAATGCTGAACAACCATGTTGATCCAAGCAAAGAATTAAACAAAGAAGATTTTAATGATTGCGACATTACTTTCACGGATGATATGGAGGTTTTAAAACAGGCATCGTTCTTTATTGCTGCTGTTCCTACCCCTGTAGATGACCATAAGGTACCCGATATTTCTTTATTGCTGAAAGCTTGTAAAACATTAGGTAGTGTTATAAAGCAAGGTGATTATGTAGTGTTTGAATCCACTGTTTATCCCGGCTGCACAGAAGAAGAATGTGTGCCTGTTCTTGAAAAGATTTCCGAACTGCAATTCAATAAAGATTTTTTTATAGGATATTCTCCTGAACGTATTAATCCCGGTGATAAAATAAATACGTTGACTAAAATTAAAAAAGTAACATCAGGTTCAACACCTGAAATTGCTGATGAAATAGACGAGTTGTATAAAACAATTATCACAGCAGGAACACATAAAGCGCAGAGTATAAAAGTGGCTGAAGCATCTAAAGCTATTGAGAATGCACAAAGAGATGTAAACATTTCTTTTGTAAATGAGCTGGCATTAATTTTTGACCGGATTGGTATTGATACAAATGATGTGTTAGAAGCCGCAGGTACCAAATGGAATTTTCTAAAATTTAAACCGGGTTTGGTTGGCGGGCATTGCATTAGTGTTGATCCGTATTATTTAGCCTATAAAGCAGTTTCGCTTGGTTATCATCCGCAGGTAATTTTATCGGGCAGAAGAGTAAATGATTTTATGGGGCAATTTGTGGCGAATAAAGTTGTAAAGCTGATGATTGAAAAAGGGCATAAAATAAAAGATGCAAAAGCTTTAATTATGGGTATCACATTTAAAGAAAATTGTCCTGATATAAGAAACAGTAAGGTGATTGATATTTTTAATGAGCTAAAGCAATTTGGTTTAAATGTGGATGTTTATGATCCCTGGGCAAATGGAGATGAAGTAAAAACAGAATTCAATATTAATATCATATCAAAAGCAGATTTACTTACAGATTATGCTGCCATTGTAATTGCGGTTGCACACAATGAATTTTTAAGTTTTGATTTTAAAAAGTATAAAGAAGATAATACTGTGATTTTTGATGCCAAAGCATGTTTAAAAAGAGATTTGGCAGATGCAAGGCTTTAAGCAACATTTAAAATTAATGTCAGGGATTTCATTTAGTTGTGAAAATTTTTTTTATTAACTTTCAGCGATTTCATTTTATCAAAATTGTACATGCTTTCAATATTTATTTAAAATATCTTTTAGCAGTTCATTAGTATTCGTCTATACTTATTGAACAATGCAATATGAATAAAGATTAAGTTGAAAGTATAGATCAATTCAATTTTAATTCAAACGATATGCTCTTAAAAAAAAATTGCTTTTTAAGCTTATCCCGCAAAAATTTCTACATAATATTTACGCTTCTTCTGTATATTTTAAATGGAGCATTCTTTAAGCTCTCTGCACAAAACGAAAAACCAAACATAATTTTTATTCTCTGCGATGACATAGGATATTCAGCGCTTACAGTAAACGGAGGGCATTCTTTCTCTACACCAAATTTAGATTCTATGGCAAGACATGGAATGAGCTTTATGCATTGTGAAGCCTCTGCATCCTGTTCCCCATCGCGTTTTATGCTATTGACTGGCAAATACAATTTTCGTAATTATAGTAATTGGGGATACCTAAACTATAATGAAAAAACATTTGGAAATATGATGCAGGATGCCGGCTATCAAACAGCTTTTTTTGGAAAAGTTCAATCTCAGATCACAGATTCGTCTTTAACAAACTGGGGCTTTAATAAATATGATGTTTTTGAATTAACACAAGATACTGTAAAGGAACATCGATATAAGAACCCAACCCTGGTAAGCAATGAAGGACGCCTCGATACCAGTCTTGCTTTGAATAAATACAGCGATGATATTCTTACTAAAGATGTATTTAATTTTATTGATGATAATCATAACAACCCTTTCTTTATTTATTATCCGATGGCTTTATGCCATTCACCTTTTTCACCTACACCAGATGATACCGCATTTGCTGCGTGGAATCCTGATAATGGTCTTTCAGATACCAGTTTTTTCCCTTCAATGATGAAGTATATGGATAAAAAGGTGGGAGCGATATTACAAAAATTGCGTTCCGCAGGTTTAGCGCAGCAAACGTTAGTGATCTTTGCAGGTGATAACGGATTCTCAAAATTAATTTCATACACATCCGATGATGGCGAAGGCGGCGGTGAAAAAGGTACAACGCTTGAAGAAGGTACGCATGTGCCATTAATTGCGTATTGGCCATGGCATATAAAAAAAGGAACTGTAAATTATGATTTAATAGATTTTACAGATATGTTCCCAACTTTTGCTGAAGTTGCACAACTACCTAACCTGGATAAATATCAGAAAATAGATGGCTTAAGTTTTTATTCAAGAATGCTTGGACATGAAGATACTTTAAAACAGCAACTGTTTATTCATTATGATCCTCATCCCGGATTTGATACAGTAAGAAGATGGGTGCGTGATAAAGTTTATAAACTCTATGATACAACATCATTCAAAAAATCAGGCAGTTTTTATAATATACAAAATGATTCTGATGAAATCTATCCGCTGGATGATTCTGTTTTAACAACAGAACAAATATCGATAAAACAAAAATTCAGATATATCCTTGATACGATGGCCACATGGCCGGATAGCCCGGTTTTAGATAGTGCGTTCGCAGAAAACATGACAGATTCTTCCGCCACTATCAGTGCAGAAATAATTTCCGAAGGCGCATCTCCATTAATAGAAAGAGGCTCAACAATTGATACTTCAGGTGTTCGTCCTCTCTTGCCGCACAAACGGCAGATTGATACTACAGTTGCATTAGGAAGATTTTATCAAACCCGTACCGGATTAAACCCGCAAACGCAATACAATTATAGTTTGTATGCAATGAACGGCAATGCGAGTCACAGTACTAATTTTATACGGGGCAACTTCTTTACATTATCAAAAGCACCTGTTAACCAACCCTCTTCATTTACAGCTATTGCTGACGGCTGTTCAATTAACCTAAATTGGACTAACGCCGTATTTCCTGATTCGGGTGCGGCAAAGGCAGGCTATCTTCTTGTGTATTCAACCGGTGTGCCTTCACTAAAAAGCAACGTCAATGGTAAATCACCTGACAGGATTGTAGCCAATGGAACCATGATTGATATAAGCCCAACGATTCTGCCAAAATTACCCCCCAAAAAAACTACATTAATGAATCTTTCAAAAGATAGTGTCTATCATTTTCTTCTGGTTCCATATACCTCTAACAGAAACAATGAACTTACCTATAATTATTTAACCGAAGGCGCTTTAACGGCCACATCCGATAGCCTGGAACCTGATTTTACATTTGCAACAACAATAACGGAACCCTCATGTTTTGATGATGCTGACGGTAGTATCACCATGATGGCTGCAGGAGGAATTTCTCCGTACATGTATAGTATTAACGGAAGCATTTTTGATACCACATCTCTGTTTAATAATCTAAATGCCGGAACATATATATTAACAGCAAAAGATGCAAAGTCTTGTGCAGATTCAAATGCAATAGTCATTCATCAACCTGAAAAACTTACAATTAAAAAAACTGTGCAAAATCCATCTTGTACTGGCAGCAACGATGGTTCAATAACGCTAAAAGGTAAGGGTGGTGCCAGCCCGTATTTGTATAGTTTTAATGGTGGTGGTTATAGTAATGATAGGAATTTTTATTCGCTTGCGGCCGGATCTTACAGGGTTAAAATAAAAGATAAAAATAATTGTATAGAATCAAAAACAATTGTTCTTACTGCGCAGAATGAAGATTGCTTATCACTCAACGCTTCACATTTTGGCATCAATAACTTTGTATCAATTAATGATATCAAAATCAGTATATATCCTAACCCAACTTCATCAGAATTTGAACTGATAGTGAAGAATGCAAAAGCAGATCAATCAGTATTTATTAAGGTATATGACATGTACGGAAAACTATTGTATTCCGAAAACATCCAGAACGATCAGGCATATTATTTTGGTCACAACTTTATTCCCGGAACATACATAATGCAGGTACAAACCGGAAATACAGTTAAGAACTTTAAGATTGTAAAAATTTAAAAATATAATGCTCTGAATTATTTTATGGGTCTTTCGTTGCTTTAATAAATTTATTCTGCGTTATTATATATTTAGTTCAATAAATATCATTGCATAGTATTCTTATATACTTTCTCTTAACCAACACCGTTATATTTGCGATTGATACTGTGCTATGGCTAACAGGTTAAAAAAGACAATTATAAAAGCGCCCAGTGCGCAGAAACTTAATCCTGATAAAGAAACAGACATAACTATACAGGAGGTAGTAAAAGATGAGCGAACAACAAAAATTGCAGGTGCTGTAAGTTTATTGTTTGCGGTATTTCTTTTTATAGCATTCATTTCTTATTTCTTTACCTGGAAGCAAGATCAGAGTGAAGTATCTGAATTTGGTATAAAAATTTTTTTTAAAAGTGATGTACGTGTTGACAATCTGCTGGGTGTTCTCGGGGCTTATATGTCGTACCTTTTTATGTACGATGGCTTTGGCTTAGCATCATTCTTATTCTGCACATTCTTTTTTGTGCTTGGTGTAAATTTATTGTTTGGAAAAAAGATATTCAATATTGCACGCAACCTCAGATATCTTATCGCAGGGCTTATTGTATTAAGCGTGTTCTTTGCTTTTTTCTTCGGAAAGAACTTTTCCTGGGGCGGTGCAGGCGGTGATCTGATGGTTGACTGGCTTGTAAAATGGTTAGGACGTATTGGTACAGGTGCTTTATTAATTCTTACTTTTCTGGCTTATATTATTTGGCGGTTCAATCCAAAATTTCAGTTGCCTAAAAGAGCCCGGAAAATATTTCCACAACAAATTATAGAGGAGGATGATAAAAATATTTTTGATGATGAATACAATACTTCTTATTACGAACCGCAAGAAAGTGAAACAATAAATGAGAAGTTCGCTGCTGCAAAAGATGATGTATTGATACACAACAACAGGCTGAAAAACGATGATGGCAATGTAGTTGTTATCATGCCCGGAATAAATCCGGGTGCACAAACTCCCGATGAAATAAGTTTAACTGTAAAAGATGCTGATCAGGCAATTGATGATGAAATTGCCGGTGAAAAATCAGTCAATTCAAAACAAAAAAGACCTGCGAAAACAGACGCAGATATGCAGCTTGAAATAAAGGAAGCTGTTGAAGATGATGAAGATGAAATAGCAGAGGAAGAAATAGAAAAGGAAGAAATTATTAAACGTAATCCGGTTACAGTAAACTATGAACCCACCCTTGATCTGAGTAATTATAAATATCCTTCGCTTGATTTACTGGAAGCACATGGCAGCGAAAAAATTGTACATGATCCTGCGGAGCTTGAAGCAAACAAAAATCAGATCATCACAACGCTGAAAAATTATGATATACTTATTCAGCGCATCAGTGCAACAGTTGGCCCAACAGTTACATTGTATGAAACTGTTCCTGCGCCCGGTGTGCGCATAAGTCGTATAAAAAATTTAGAAGATGATATTGCGCTTAGTTTGGCAGCGCTTGGTATCCGCATTATTGCACCCATTCCGGGCAAAGGCACTGTTGGTATTGAAGTGCCGAATGTGCGCAAGACCGTTGTAAGTATGAAGACCTTACTGGCTTCAGAAAAGTTTCAAAACAATAACTTTTCATTGCCCATTGCTATTGGTAAAAAAATTGATAATGAAAACTTCATTGTTGATCTTGCTACTATGCCGCATTTATTAATGGCGGGCGCAACCGGACAAGGAAAATCTGTTGGGATAAATACATTGCTTGTTTCTTTGTTGTATAAAAAACATCCATCACAATTAAAACTTGTTTTAGTTGATCCGAAGAAAGTTGAACTGAGTTTATACCGCGTGATTGAAAAATATTTTTTAGCAAAACTTCCCGGTGAAGAAGAGCCTATCATCACCGATACAAAAAAAGTTGTGCATACATTAAATGCGCTGGCAACTTTAATGGATATTCGTTATGACCTGTTGAAAGAAGCAAGCTGCCGTAACATAAAAGAGTACAATGAAAAATTTGTAAACCGTAAACTCAATCCCCAAAAAGGTCATGAATTTTTACCGTTTATTGTTTTGGTAATTGATGAGTTTGCTGATCTGATCATGACTGCCGGTAAAGAAATTGAAATGCCTATTGCAAGGTTAGCGCAGCTTGCAAGAGCAGTAGGTATTCATCTTGTAATTGCAACGCAGCGTCCTTCAGTAAATATTATTACAGGAACAATAAAAGCAAACTTCCCTGTGCGTATTGCATTTAAAGTTTCTTCTAAAATTGACAGCCGTACCATTCTTGATACAGGCGGTGCAGAACAATTGATTGGTAAAGGCGATATGCTGATAAGTTATAATGGCGAAGTTACCCGTTTGCAATGCGCTTTTGTTGATACACCTGAAGTAGAAGAAGTATGTGAATTTATCAGCAAACAGCAAG
>JBDTLW010000101.1:0-6635 GCA_039934575.1 Parafilimonas sp.
AGGGAAATAACCTTTGATATTGCAATCTTGTTAATAGGGATTTTGCATTTGTTCTTTCAAAATCCTGTTCATAACCTGCAAGATCATAAGCCATATATTTTACAAGCAGCGCAGACTTCATATTTGTCCATTGCTCCGGTTTGTAATTAAGCAATTTATATTCTAACGGATAATCTTTTTCATCTAAAGAATTAACATAGGCATTTACACCGGCAGTATAAGCATCACATGCTGCTTTCATTTGCGGATTGGCTTCAATAGCATGCAATGTTTTTTCTGCAGCGTAAACCATACCAAGCCGTCTGAAAAATTTATCAATATTTAAAAAACTTGTACCATTAGATGAATCACCCATTATTTCACTAAGCCTTCCGCCTGCTGCATACGTTTGAAAATCCATTTGCCACAACCTGAATTTTGCATGAAGATAACCCTGCACAAACCATGCATCGTTTTCGTTTTCTGCATATACATGCGGTACAAGTCTTTCATCAAAATACACCTCTGTTTTACCGCTTAACTGAGAGAAATTAAGGTTGCCATTAAACTGAGCATCTGAAGCTTCCGCATTTTGCCAAATGCCTGTTTGCGGCGAAAGAAAAAAGCCGAAACGTGGTGTTTTATTTCCCTTAAGTATCTGTTGATTATCTAACAAATAAATAAGCGCAATTGTAATAGCAGCAAAAAATATACAACCGATAATTCTCATAGCAAATAATTAGTTTAAAACAAAAGATGAATTTCCTTCTTTATGTGAACCATTGCACAATGCTATAGCACTCTTTTCATACATATTATTTTTTGTTTTTAAATTACGATGTTTATAGCGCAAATTGAAAACAAAATTTACTAATAACAAAATGTATGATAAGCTGGGATGATTTTGAAAAGATTGATATACGTTGCGGAACTGTAATTGATGTAAAGGATTTTACAAATGCAAAAAAACCTGCGTACCAGTTAACGATAGATTTTGGTGAAGCAGGAATAAAGACATCATCAGCGCAAATAACGCATCATTATAAAAAAGAAAATTTGATAAATAAACAGGTAATTGCCGTTGTAAATTTTCCGGTAAAACAAATAGCAAATTTTTTTAGTGAATGTCTTGTGCTTGGCGTGTATGATGAAAATAATAATGTAGTATTACTGCAGCCTGAACAAAAAGTTGCAGATGGAATGAAGATAGGATGAGGATAAGTACGAAGTAAGAAGTACGAGGTACGAGGTAAAACCGGAAATGGCAACCTGAAACAAGTAACTTGCAACTATAACATGGATGAGCTTTACTATACGTATTACCAAAGCCCGATTGGCTTGATTAAAATTGCAGGCACTGATCATTATATTGCTGAACTAAGCTTTATTGACAAGCCGGAACAAATGAAGCATGGCGAGCCCGGCATAAGTGAAGTAATGCATCAATGCACAGAACAACTGATAGAATTTTTTAGCGGTAAAAGAAAAGCATTTGATATTCCAGTTCATCAGCCCGGCACTTTTTTTCAGCAAAAAGTTTGGGGAGAATTGTTACAAATTCCTTATGGTAAAACTATTTCTTATCTTGAATTAAGCCGTTTGATTGGAGATGAAAAAGCTATCCGTGCCGTTGCCGCAACAAATGGAAAAAATAAGATCGTCATTATTATTCCCTGTCATCGTGTAATTGGAAGTGATAAAAGTTTAATTGGTTATTCCGGCGGAATATGGCGAAAGAAATGGTTGTTGCAACATGAATTTAAAATCTCTCACGGCATACAAACTTTGTTTGAATAATTCTTTGATCTCAATAAATAGTTGGTAATCTTTCTACTCTTTTGTTTCGGTAAATAAAAAAACTTTGTTGAATAAAACACCTCCGTAATTGCCTGATTCAGCCGTATTGTATTAAGGTTTTTGAATGTGCATATTTATATTTCAAATTTTATTTTTAAATGCTACATTCACAGTCCTAAAAATTTAATGCTATGATCAAATTAATGGTAATTGGCAATCTGGGTAAAGATTGCATTGTCAACTCAGTCAACGGTAAAAATGTAATAAATTTCAGTGTTGCGCATACAGAAAAATTTAAAGACAGTACCGGCGCACAGCGCGAAAAAACAACATGGGTAGAATGCGCTTACTGGACAGACCGCACCAATATTGCAGAATACCTGAAAAAAGGCAAACAGGTTTATGCAGAAGGCACACCCGAAGTACGTACCTATCAAACAAATGATGGAAAGAGCGGCGCATCGTTAAGCCTGCGGATACAAAACGTACAATTGCTGGGTTCAAGAGGCGATGAACGTTTAGGTGAACAATCGCAGGGTGGTGGCTATAATTCAAGTTCAAACGCAGGTTCATACACTGCCCCGCAACAAACTTCTAATACAGGTAATGATATAAGTGAAGCCGGTGACGATCTTCCTTTTTAAAAAAATCAATTGCATAAAAAAAGACGGTAATTAAACCGTCTTTTTTTGTGTACTAAATCAGCCTTATCCTTTCTTGTATTCATGCACCACTTCTGATTCGCCATTGTAAACTTTTACAGTTTCCAGGTTTTTATCATTGCCAATATGTACAAAATAAATACTGTTGCTGTTTGAAGGAAATGTTACTTCTTCAACACCGATAATATCAAAATCATAATATTGATTTCTTACCATTCTGCTTATATCTTTTGGTAAAGCAGATTCATTATAGCGTTTAACCGTGTATAAAAGTTTTCCTGCTTTATCGTAAACAGGCATTTCAGTTATCTTGACCGGTGCGTTTATTCTGGCGCTAAATGCGCTGAAACTTTCAATATTAATTGCTTTAGGTTGTGCCTGTGTTTGTAAGGCGAAGCCTGCTGAAAGCATTACAGCAATAATTGCGGCTAAAGAGAATTTTTTCATGATTTTATATTTTTTGTTATTAAATTTTTGAACCTGTTTTTTCGTTCACATGTCAAAACTACTTTGCCCATAAAGCCGGGAAAAGCGAAAAGCGACAATCATGGATTTTTTATCGGCAAAAGGCATTAATCTGCATGTAACAGTCAATGCAGTTTTATTAAGTATCGGTAAATGGATTGTTCATTACGATTAGCTTAACATCTGTAAAAAATTGCAACTATTCCATTAATATTAGATCGAAGTATAGACAAAAAAAACGGCATTGTTTTTAAAACAATACCGGTTTAATTTTTAAAAATTTATATAAGTGCTTATATATTATGCTTTGCCTGTGCCAATACCATAATATGTAAAGCCGATTTTTTTCATTTCGCCTTTATGATAAATATTACGTCCGTCAAAAAGTACACAAGATTTCATTTTGCTGCAAACCAGTTCCCAGTCCGGCAAGCGAAATTCAGGCCATTCCGTTACCAGAATAATTGCATCAGCATTTTCTGTTGCGCTTATGGCATCTTCTTTTAAATCAGCTTTGCCATTTAGTAAATGGCGGGCTTCTGTAATAGCTACGGGATCATAAGCCTGTACTTTAGCGCCGGCTTCATGCAGCGCATCTATTAAAACTAATGAAGGCGCTTCGCGCATATCATCTGTTTGCGGTTTAAAAGAAAGACCCCAAATACAAAATATTTTATCTTTCAAATCACCATTGTAATGTTTTTTAATCTTATCAAACATTACTTTTTTCTGATCATCATTCACTTCATCCACTGCTTTTAATATGCGCATTTCATATTTAAAATCCTGCGCTGTATGTATAAGTGCTTTTACATCTTTAGGGAAACATGACCCGCCATAGCCAATGCCCGAGTAAATAAACCTATTGCCTATGCGCGGGTCTGAACCAATGCCATTGCGTACTTCATTCACATTTGCACCTACACGTTCGCAGAGATTTGCAATGTCATTCATAAAAGAAATTTTTGTAGCCAGCATTGCATTAGCAGCGTACTTGGTCATTTCTGCAGAAGGTATATCCATAAATAAAACAGGATGTCCATTTAAAACAAAAGGATCGTATAACTGCTGCAATAACTTTTTTGCCTTCTCAGTTTGAACACCAATTACAATGCGGTCTGGTTTTAAAAAATCATCTACTGCTGCCCCTTCTTTTAAAAATTCAGGATTAGATGCTACATCAAAATCAAAATTTGCTTTTCTTTTTTCAAGAGATTCACTGATGCATTTCTTAACCTTTAATGCAGTGCCTACAGGTACTGTACTTTTGGTTACTACAATCAAATATCCGTTCATGTATGTGCCTACCTGACTTGCTACCTGCAGTACATATTTCAGATCGGCGCTGCCATCTTCTCCCGGAGGTGTTCCCACAGCTATAAAAACAATCTGTGCTCCTAAAATATTTTCTTCAAGGTTTGTACTAAAACGCAACCTGCCTTTCTTAAAATTCCGTTCAACAATATTTTCAAGCCCTGGCTCATAAATAGGTAATATGCCTTTTTGCAGGTTAGTTATTTTTTCTTCATTTACGTCAATACAAATAACATCTGTACCAACTTCTGCAAGGCATGCGCCGGTTACAAGTCCTACATAACCTGTACCTACAACAACAATTTTCATTTAAATAGTTTTTGTTTTTAATTAATGGATTTTATTATCTGGTTTTTCACTACAGTAAGTTTTTGCTGCTTTTTTGTGCGCGAAAATAAGGCATAGAATTTTTTACGATGAATGATATAACGCATTATATTTTGCTGCACATGTTTTCATACTATATTCTTTATTATATAAGTCTTTCCCATTTCTTTTTAATTGCTCAATAGCAGCATCATCTGTATTAAGATACGATTGAAGCGCTTTTAGATATGCATCTTTATTAACGTCTTTACTTAAAAAACCAATATCTTTTGAAACAATATTTATTATTCCTCCAACAGGTGTGCAAACCGGAACAGCGCCTGCACAAAGCGCTTCCAGAAGACTTATTGGTAATCCTTCAAAAGTAGAAGTAAGCACAAAAGCATCAGCGCATAAAAGATAATCACTTACATTAGTAACCTTTCCTGCAAAAAAAACATTATCAGGTTTAGCAGCCATTAATGCATCATAAATATTTTTATCTTCTGCAACATAATCACCTAAAATAATGGCTATTACATTTTGCTCTTTTACTAAATACATTACATCAAGCAATAACATTTGATTTTTTTGTTTGCTTATTCTTGCAACATTTAATAAAACTTTTGTAGTTGCATTTTTTTTCAGGCTATTTGTTTTTTCTTTTGTTTCTTTAAAAGCTGAAGATGGTTTTACTTCATCTGAACCATTATGAATAAGTGTTTTAATGCAAGTGCCATATTCTTCAACAGCGCTTTTATGCACTTCTTCAGAAATTGTTACAGCTTCAATAATATTTTTTCTGAAAAAATATTTAAACATTTTTCTGCCATGCGGCGGTGCATCTTTTTTAGCAAGGTTATGCAGCGTATGAATTTTTTTGTAAGGATATTTTAATCTTGTGTAGGCATAAAAACAATAATAACCAGAATGCAAATGTGTATGCACAACATCCGGTTTAATATTTTTCAGCGTTTTATAAATCCTTAAAAAAATGCGCGGGTCAATACCGGGTTTTTTACCAAGAGAAATAAATTTTACTTTATCACTAAGCATGGAAAGCGGCAAATGTTTTTCGGGAAGATGATGGTACATTGAGATCAATGTAACCTCATTGTTAGTATCTTTTGCAAGCTCATTGCATAGCTGAATGCAAAAAACCTGTGCGCCGCCCCAACCTAATGCCGGTACCATCTGAACTATTTTATACATCGGGTGCTGTTGATTAATCTTTTGAAATTATTTCATGCCCAAACCATTTTGAATAAAAATTTGTACCAAGTAATTCATCAAGAAGGGCTGCGTCATGAATATAAAATTCACTGAGTTTAAGTTTGATTTTTTGCAGCGTTTCTTCACTTATGTGTGTATCTGCTGCAGATTGTTTTTGTTTTGATGTATTAAATTCAAACATTTTGTTTTTTAAAAGCTTTCTTTTATTTACCGGCAGCCAGGGATTAATCAAATGATCAACAATCCATTTTCTTGTGCTGCTTTTCTTTAAAATTTTTTGCTGCAGAAATTTACTTTTCAATTCGCCTGTAATATTTTTTGCTTCAAGATTTGGTTGAAAAGTTTCATCAATATTCAAAAAATTAAAAACTGTTTTCAACAGATCACCGGGTTTGTTTTTTAAATCATCATAATCCAATACAAGTAATTGCTGTTTTGAAAAAAATGTTAAGCAGTTTTTTACCTGTTCATAATACAATCCATGTTCTATATACGTAAAATCATTGTTGTCGCGGGTTATTTCAAATTCTTTTTTTGGCTGATACAATAAAGCAGTTTCAATATCACGGTTTTCGCGCAGCATTTTTCTAAAATAGAAATATGAAGAGATAGCTCTTGCAACAGGATTGCGCACAATAAGTATAAGCTTAGCCTGCGGATTTTTTTGTGCGAGCTGCTGTATTAATGATGGATAAAAAATATAATTAACAGCAGAATGCAATACCACAGGCTGCTGATTATATGCAGGCGTTTCAAGCAATAATCTTTTGTTTAATGCTTCTGCCTGGGGAAATTTTACAAACAGCGGAATATCTTTTAAAGAGTTGTAACAATATACCTGCGGATGCTGGCTGAGCCAGTCATTCAACGTAGTGGTGC
>JBDTLW010000102.1:0-6533 GCA_039934575.1 Parafilimonas sp.
TATTGTTTATTGTATCCCCATCTGACGCGCTTGGTTCGCTTGATGCATTGCCGGTTGCATTGTTAGTGCTTGCTATTGGTTTAAGTCTTGGCGGACCTACAGGTTATCCTATTAATCCTGCAAGAGATTTAGGTCCGCGCATTATGCATGCTATTCTTCCTATAAAAAACAAAGGAACCAGTGATTGGGCGCATAGCTGGATTCCGGTGGTGGCACCTATTGCCGGCGCTTTACTTGCTGCCGTTATATTTCAATTTATACATTAAAAAAATTTGTTTCTGAAAGCACGATGATCTAATGCGGACAGGCAGGTTGCTTAATTTTTTTCATTATCAGTCCGTAATTTTTTTAAACATTTTAATAATAAAACTCAGCTAAATTCATTGTGATCATTACGCCAGCATTTCTTCTCAGATAATTATTTTCAAACCCTTTAATATGTAAAGAGCATCATCTGATGGTTTTAACTTGCTTTAAAGTTTAGTCATCTTACAAGCAATTACATACAGTTTGTCAAGTTTTTGTTCACTTAGCTTACTTTTTATTTAAAACCACTTACTTTTATTTTTGATATTGATCCGTATGCTGCTTATTTATTTTCAGTAAAAATTTTATCTATTCTTCAATTTAAAATTAACCAAAATGAAAACTCATGAAATAAGCACTTAGAAAAAATTCAAACCAACCAAACAGGCTTATAGCGAATTCCATAGCCTACCCCAATTCGTCGGAATAATAAATAATAAACAAAAAATACAACATGAAAAAAAAATTACTCTTCGTGATTTTGCTTTTTTGCACTATGCAGGCATTCACACAAAACACATTAAAACAAATTATTAAAGGAGCGAAAGGAACATCAAAACATTTTGTAACACTGGAGGCAGATAACCAGGTTGCTTTCAATCCCGCACAGGCGCGTAATGTGTTGGGTTTAGATCCAAAATCTGATCTTGTATTAATGAACACAATACATGATCAGGTTGGGCAAACACATTATCGTTACTACCAGACTTACATGAACATTCCTATTGAAAACACTATGTACATAGTGCATACTGCCAGTGAAAAAATATTAGGCATGAGCGGTGTAATTGTTACAGACTTTACCGCAGATATGCCGCAGAAAAGCCAGGCAAAAATTACCATTAAAAATGCTGTTGATGCTGCCGTAAGATATGTAGGTGCAAAAAAATATATGTGGCAGGATGCTTTTTTGGAACAGCGGTTAAAAGATCAATCCACAGATAAAAAAGCCAGTTATGCACCTGTTGCAAAACTGGTTTGGTATAATGCGGGCGACCAGGTAAGTGCACCGGAGTTGCATCTTGCATTTAAGGTGGATGTATATGCAAAAGAACCGCTGAGCAGGGCAGATTATTTTATAGATGCGCAGACCGGCAAAGTGATTGGGCAAAAAGATAAATTATATTATACCGATGCAACAGGAACTGCAAATACTCAGTATAGCGGTACCCAAACAATACATAGCGATAAAAATGGCAGTCAATATCGTTTATGGGATCTCAGCAGAGGTAATGGTGTAATCACATTACATGGAGATCTGCTTAGCAATCTGGATTATACAAGCACTACTAAAAACTGGAAACTTACCGGGCAAAGCCAGCATGCCATGGATGTGCATTATGGAGTAGAGCAAACGTATGATTATTATAAAACAACTTTTAACCGCAATAGTGTAGATGATAATGGGCTTGCGCTTATAAGTTACGTGAACGATGGGGAACAGGATAATGCACACTGGGACGGCACTTCAATGAACTTTGGAATACGCTCATCAAACAGCAAGGGCGTTACAGGCATAGATGTTACAGGGCATGAACTTACACATGGCGTAACACAATATACCAGTGCCCTGAACTATAGCAGTGAATCAGGGGCGATGAATGAAAGCATGAGCGATATTATGGGTAAATCTGTACAGTTCTTTGCCAAGCCCTCTGACAATAGCTGGGTGCTAAGCAATGATATGAACTGGGTTCTCAGGGATATGTCCAATCCCAACAGTGCAGGCCAGCCTGATACTTATCAGGGAACCGACTGGTATTCAGGAACCGATGATAATGGCGGCGTACATACAAACAGTGGTGTTGGCAACTATATGTTTTACCTGCTGGTGCAGGGTGGCAGCGGTACAAATGACTATGGAGATAATTGGCCTTGCACATGCAGACCAGATTATTTACCGTACTGAAACTGTTTATCTTACACCTACCTCTCAGTACAACGACTGGCGGCAAGCTTGTGTAAGCGCAGCTACTGATCTTTACGGGGCAAATTCCAAAGATGTAAAACAGGTTAAGAATGCCTGGCATGCCGTAGGCGTAGGCGATTATTATTGTTATTCATACGGACTTTCTACAACATATTTATATAATAAAAAAGTAACCTTCAGCAATATCAATAATACCAGCGGAAATAATTTTGGATATGCAAATTATACATCACTAATAGCTAATGTTACAAAAGGCAAAACTTATCCCATTACATTCACTGCAGCTTATCCTACAGGAACGATTTACCCGGTTTACTGGAATGTTTATATTGACTACAACCGTGATGGCGATTTTATTGATGCAAATGAAACAGTAGCCATCGGTTCTTCTGCAACAACATCTGCATATACAAGATATATAACAATACCATCCAATGTGCCGGTTGGAACAACAGTTATGCGTGTTCAAATGACGTATAATTACAGCACAGGACCTTGTGATATAACTTCAGATGGAGAAACTGAAGACTATGCTATAAACATCAGTGCAGCAGCAAAATCAAAATCAGGCATATCTGATGCCGCATCTGCCATTGCATTTGATAATGGTGAGAATAATATTTCTGTTAGCCCTAACCCCGTTGTTAGCGGTGCAAATACTGCTATAAAATACAGCGCAGCCAAACAGGGAAAAATTACATTAAAAATGATTGATGTATATGGGCGTTCCATACAAACTGCAGAATTAGGATTGCAGAATGCAGGCTGGCATACATATAATTTTAATGTTGCAAAACAATTAGCAACAGGAAACTATTTTATGATATTAGTACAGGATGATAAAATGATAGCAAAAACTAAAGTGGTAGTAACACAATAAATAAATCCTGATATTTTATAACCGTTAAAGGGTTGCAGCATACATCTGCAACCCTTTAATATTTACGGCCATTTCTTTTGCATTAACTATTTATTGCCGCGTAATTTTGTTTATTCATGAAAAAAATATTCAGTATTATTGCGCTTATAATAATTATTGTACTCATTGCCACAGCATTTATTGTATTTGCACCAGCCACAAAATTTTCAAACCAATCCAGTTATTTATATGTTCGCGATAATGCATCTGCGCAGCAACAAATAATGAATGAAGTTGATACAGGAAATATAATTCGCAGCAAAGCCATTTTTAATTTCATCGCAAAACAGGCAAAAGCCTGGGATAGAATAACACCGGGACGTTTTGAAATCAAGAAAGGCGAAAGTATTTTTAATATCATACGCATGTTGCGCAACAATCATCAAAGCCCTGTAAGATTGGTGGTAAATAAATTACGCGTGCCAGGAGACCTTGCAAAAATTATCGGCAAAAATTTTTCAACTGATTCTTTAACCGCTTTAAATTTTCTTTCAAACAATGATTCACTTTCGCAATTAGGCGTTGATACAAATACTTTAATGACATTGATAATTCCAGATACTTATTTTTTAAACTGGAATACATCAACAAAAAAAATTTTATCGCGTTTAAAAGATGAACAGGAAAAATTCTGGAATAAAGATGATCGTTTGCAAAAAGCAGACGCACTTAATTTAACGCAAAACCAGGTTTATACATTAGCTTCAATTGTAGAGGAAGAAACAAATAAGAATGATGAAAAAGGAAATATTGCCAGCGTGTATATAAACAGGCTGAACAAGGGAATGCCATTGGCTGCAGATCCAACTATAAAATTTGCTTTAAAAGATTTTGCATTGAAAAGAATTTATTACACATATTTAAAAATACCATCGCCTTACAATACCTATATTAATAAAGGTTTGCCACCCGGACCAATATGTACGCCGAAAGCCGTAACAATTGATGCTGTATTAAATGCACCAAGAACAGATTATTTATTTTTTGTTGCAAAAAGTGATTTCAGCGGTTATCATCAATTCACCAGTAATTTCGCCGAGCATAATAAGTATGCAAAAATTTATCAGCAGGCTTTAAACGATCAGATAGAAAAGAAGCTGCAGGATAGTTTAAATAAAATAGTACCGCATTGACGAAGTTTGAAAAATTTCTTGCCAACCTGAAACCTGTTGCTTTTTTAATCAGAAAAAGTAAAACACTGATATTGCCTGGTTTTCATCAACTGTGTTTGTACGATGTAATTAAATATTTTTTTGGCCAGGTAAACAGGCTGGGATTAAGAGACAGAGCTTCTGCCATTGCTTTTAATTTTATAATGGCAATACCTGCTGCAGCCATTTTTCTCTTTACACTTATACCTTATTTTCCTATTGCAAAAAATATGCAGGACGAGCTGTTTAAATTTATCCTCGATGTTTTGCCCAACACAGAATCGCGTTCATTGATCTTAACAACAATGCTCGATCTTTTCAACAAACAAAAAACAGGTTTACTTTCTATAGGTTTTATACTCGCATTATTTTATTCATCAAATGCTATGCTTGGTATTATCCGCACATTCGACAGATCGCTTACTACCAAACGTAAAAAGAAATTTTTACAGCTAAGGTTAAGAGCCATAAAACTTACTGTAGTCATGATATTTTTACTGATAATTACCATACTGCTTAGCATAGGGCAGGGCGTTTTATTTACATCGTTTTTAAAATGGATTGGTTTAAGTGTAAGCCAAAGAACTTTCTGGACAGAATTACTGCGATGGCTTATAGTTATTATTCTGTTCTTTTTCTCTGTTGCTTACATTTATAAATATGCGCCATCAATACCAAAACGGTGGAAACTGTGGTCGCCGGGCGCCGTATTTTCTACACTTCTTATTGTATTAACCACATGGATTTTTTCAATATGGGCGCAGAGCTTTTCAAGCTATAATAAAATTTATGGTTCAATTGGCGCACTGCTTATTATTATGTTGCTCATTTTTATAAATTCACTAATGTTGCTGATTGGATATGAATTGAACGTAAGTATAACTTATCTGCGGCAGCATGTGGAAGACAAAAAATCTGAAGAGAAAACAATAGAAATAATAGAAGAACCGCAACCCTTTACACAAAACAGAATCATAAAAAAATAATTATGGCTACACAGGAACAATTGCTTGAAACGATTAAAACAGGTTATGCTTTTAAAGGAGAAAATGTAAAGCTTGGCGTTGCCATGCTTGATGGAAATTTGGTTGATGGCGCAGATGTTTTTCTTCCATTAAAAACAATGAACCGGCATGGATTAATTGCCGGCGCAACCGGTACAGGTAAAACAAAAACACTCCAATTAATAAGTGAGTTTTTAAGTGATGCAAGTGTGCCTGTTTTATTGCTTGACATAAAAGGAGACCTGAGCGGGCTTGCTGCTGCTGCTGCAATAAATAATTCGATAGATGAACGTTGCAAGCTGTTGAACATTACGTATCAGCCCTCTGCATTTCCAACAGAATTTTATTCTTTAAGTGATGAACATGGTGTGCGCCTGCGTGCAACTGTAAGTGAATTTGGTCCTATACTTCTTTCAAAAATTTTAGGGCTGAATGATACACAGGGCGGGCTTGTTTCAATAATTTTTAAATATTGCGATGATAATAAATTGCCATTATTAAACCTGCAGGATTTTATAAAAGTATTGCAGTATATAAGCAATGAAGGCAAAGATGATCTGCAAAAATTATATGGCAATATTTCATCAACTTCTACAGGAACTATTTTACGTAAAGTAGTAGAGCTGCAACAACAAGGTGCTGATATATTTTTTGGTGAACCAAGTTTTGAAATAGATGACCTGATGCGCATAAGCGATGACGGTCGTGGCATGATAAATATTTTGCGCGTTACCGATATGCAAAATCATCCGAAATTATTCTCAACTTTTATGTTGCAAATGCTGGCAGAACTGTATGCAACCTGCCCTGAAGAAGGTGATCTTGATAAACCTAAATTGGTAATCTTTATTGATGAAGCGCATCTTTTATTTGATGAAGCTTCAAGCGCTTTATTACAACAACTTGAAACAGTGATTAAGTTGATTCGCTCAAAAGCTGTTGGTATTTTCTTTTGCACACAAAATCCGCAGGATGTGCCTGCTTCAATTTTAAGCCAGCTTGGTTTAAAAGTACAACATGCTTTAAGAGCATTTACAGCAGCAGACAGAAAAACCATAAAGCAGGCAGCAGAAAATTTTCCTGAAACAAATTTTTATAAAACGGAAGACTTACTTACGCAAATGGGTATTGGTGAAGCGCTCGTAACTTTTTTAAATGAGAAAGGAATTCCTACACCGCTTGTGCACACAATGCTTTGCCCGCCGCGCAGCCGCATGGATATT
>JBDTLW010000103.1:0-6510 GCA_039934575.1 Parafilimonas sp.
AGCACATTGCCGCCTGAAGTGATGGAAGCTGTTGCAAGTAATCTTTCTATTTTAAAATCACCAACAGTAATGCGGCAATATGATGGAAGGTTGTGGAGCTTTGAAGGATGCAGCGATGAAAATGGTTGCTGTCATGGTTCATGCACGCATGTATGGAATTATGCACAGGCAATTCCGCATCTGTTTCCAAAGCTTGAACGCAGTTTGCGGCATACAGAATTTTGCGAAGATCAAAATACAGCAGGTCATCAAAACTTCAGAACTATTCTGCCCATAAAAACTGCTGATCATTCTTTTTATGCAGCCGCAGACGGGCAGTTAGGCGGCATTATGAAAGTATATCGCGAATGGAGAATTTATGGTGATAATGATTGGCTGAGAAAGATGTTTCCGATGGTGAAAAAAAGTTTGGATTATTGTATTGCAACATGGGATCCGCAAGCGAAAGGTGTGATTGAAGAGCCGCATCATAACACGTATGATATAGAATTTTGGGGACCTGAAGCTTTATGTACAGGCTTTTATCTTGGCGCATTAACGGCTTTTATTTCCATGGGAAATTTTTTAAATGAAGATGTAAATCACTATAAAGAAATATTTGCTAAAGGGAAAAATTATTTTGAAAATAATTTATACAATGGAGAATATTTTTTCCAGGAAATAAAGTTTACAGGTTTAAAAGCAGGTAATCCTCTTGATGCTTCAAAAATTTCAATGGGCGGACAATATTCTGATGAAGCAAAAAAGTTATTAGAAGAAGAAGGACCAAAATATCAATACGGGAAAGGTTGTTTGGCAGATGGCGTTTTAGGTGCATGGATTGCTGCAATGTGCGGCTTGAATGATATTGCTGATACAGCAAAAATTAAAAGCCATATACAATCTGTATATACATATAATTTCAAGACAAACCTCAGCGATCATGCAAACCCGCAACGACCTTCTTATGCATTGGGCGATGAAGGCGGTTTGCTATTATGTACCTGGCCAAAAGGGGGCAAACTTTCTTTGCCATTTGTATATAGCGATGAAGTATGGACGGGAATTGAACACCAGGTGGCAGCACATTTAATAATGATGGGAAATGTGAATGAAGGATTACAAATTGTGCGTGCAAGCCGCAACCGCTACAATGGTAAAGTCCGTAATCCCTTTAATGAATATGAATGCGGACATTGGTATGCAAGAGCGCTATCGAGTTATGGATATTTGCAGGCGCTTACCGGTGTGCGGTACGATGCGGTTGAACAAACATTATATGTTGATTCTAAAATCGGTGACTTCACTTCTTTTCTTTCAACTGAAACAGGATTTGGTAATGTGCATTATGCAAAAGGGAAAGCTTCGTTGAATGTTGTGTATGGCTCAATATCTGTAAAAAATATTGTTGTAAAAAATAAATCTTAATGCGCTGCAGATGCTATCTGCGTTTCTTCAATTTTCTTTAAAATATTTTCTGCAATATTTATTATCATATCATTTAATTCAATTGGTTCAATAATTTTTGCGCGGTCACCGAATATCATAAACCATCTTGCAAAACCTTGTAGTGAACCACTTAAAAAAGTAAGCCGTACATAATCACCGGCATCTTCTTCTTTAATAAATCCATGATAATATTTTTGTTCACCAAAATATTTTACAATATCGCGTTCAACCTCTATCACCACTTTTCTCACTTCACGTTTTGCTGACATTTGATTAATAAATTCCTGTAGCGGCGGATGTGTTTTTGAAATTTTTTCTTCAGCAATAATTAATTTTTCAATCCTGTCGGTTCTGAAATTTCTATAGTCATTACGCAAAAGACAAAATGCAATTAAATGCCAGTGATTGCCGAGATAATAAATACCAACCGGTTCAATTTTTCTTTGCGTGATTGTATTGCGCTCAATTGAAGCATATTTTATTTCAACAATAAAAGAGCCTGCAATGGCAAGTAATATTTGCTGAAGATGCAATTCTGCGGGCGCTTCATATTTAAAAGCAGGATGTTGCAGCACGGCAACATGTTCATCAATATCTTCTATATGATCTTTTTCTGAAAGCCTTAATACAGCTTTAATTTTATCAAGCGCAGCATTATAGTGGCGTGATGAATTTGCATCTGTTTTTGATTGCATCAGTTTTGCCGCAGTTAATAATGCAGAGGCTTCATCCTGATTAAACATAACCGGTGGCAGCTTATATCCTTCCATTAAACTATAACCTGTTCCGGCTTCACCAATTATTGGAACACCGGCTTCCTGAAGTGCATGTACATCACGATAAACAGTGCGCAGGCTTATTGAAAATTTATCGGCAATATGCTGCGCCTTTACTAATCGTCTTGATTGAAGTTGTATAAGAATGGCAGATAAGCGATCAATGCGGTTCATATCAAACAAAAATAAATGAATGCACAACTTGTTTGTTGTTGAATAATACAATTAAGGTTTATATGAATTGCGAATGGCTGTTTTTTATCAATTCAGATATTGATGTATAGCGATAACACTGCATATAATCACGCCACAGTCATTTGTGAAAAACTTCTGCCTAAAACTAACAGTTGTTATTTACTGATTTAGTTATCTTGTAACCCTCGCTTGTCATACGAAATTTATTATTTATTAATTTTTAGAAAAAAAGTACATGCCCATGGCAAGTAAGAATAAAGGTTTATACCATCCTTCATACGAACATGATTCATGCGGAATAGGTTTTGTTGCAGATATAAAGGGCAATAAATCTTACCAGATAATTTCTGATGCGCTTACCGTGCTGGAGAACATGGAGCATCGCGGTGCATGCGGTTGCGAAAATAATACAGGTGATGGTGCTGGCATCATGATTCAAACGCCGCATGATTTTTTTGCAGAAGAATGTTTAAAGCTCGGTGTAACATTACCTGAGTTTGGAAAGTATGGCGTTGGTGTCATATTTTTTCCTAAAGAACCTGATGCGCTTGAAGAATCAAAAAGATTATTCAGTAAATGCGCAGATGAATTGAATCTGAAAATTCTTTGCTATAGAAAAGTTCCTGTTGATGATGCTGAAGTTGGTTTTACGGCATTAAGTGTGGAGCCTGCAATCGAACAGGTTTTTATAAAATGCCCTAAACATATTCATCATGCAGATGAGTTTGAAAGAAAGCTTTTTGTGCTGCGTAATTATGCATCGCATCTTATCAACAAATCCATCGGCAAAAATGATATTGGTTTTTATATAGCATCGTTATCTTATAAAACAATTGTATATAAAGGTCAGCTTACAAGTTCACAGGTTCGTAATTATTTTACGGATCTGAAAAATGAAAAACTTGTCAGCGCTTTTGGATTGATACATTCACGTTTTGCTACCAATACATTTCCTTCATGGAAGCTCGCTCAGCCATTCCGCTACATTGCACACAATGGAGAAATAAATACGGTGCAGGGAAATTTGAACTGGCTTAAATCAAGCGAAAAAGCATTTACTTCTCCATATTTTTCAAAGGAAGAAATGGATTTGCTTTTGCCTGTTGTAACCGAAGGTCAGTCCGATTCTGCCTGTATTGATAATATGATAGAACTGCTTACACTTTGCGGTCGTTCACTACCACATGTAATGATGATGCTGATACCGGAAGCATGGGATCAGGATAATAAAATGGATGCTGTAAAAAAAGCATTTTATGAATTTCATTCTGCATTTATGGAACCCTGGGATGGACCGGCTTCTATTACTTTTACAGATGGAGATATTATCGGTGCAACATTAGATAGAAATGGTTTGCGCCCCTCACGTTATTGCGTTACTTCAGATGGGCGTGTTATTATGGCTTCAGAAACAGGCGTGCTTCCTGTTGATCCTTCTTTAATAATTGAGAAAGGAAGATTGCAGCCCGGCAAAATGTTTATTGTTGATCTTAAAAAAGGCAGAATTATAAGTGACGATGAATTAAAAGAAAATATTTGCGCTCAGCAACCTTATGCAGACTGGCTGAATAAATATAAAATTCGTTTGGAAGATCTGTCCGAACCAAGGGTTACATTTTCTCAATTAAAGCACGACCAGGTTTTTAAATATCAAAAAGCATTTGGCTATACTTCAGAAGAATTAGATAATATAATTGCGCCCATGGCAACTGCGGGCAAAGAACCAATTGGTTCAATGGGAACAGATATTCCGCTTGCCGTATTAAGCGATCAGCCGCAACATTTAAGTTCATATTTCAAACAATTATTTGCGCAGGTAACCAATCCCCCAATTGATCCAATTCGTGAAAGATTGGTAATGTCGTTGGGAACTTTTGTGGGCAACATAGGAAATATTTTGGTTGAAGATCCAATGTCTTGTCACAGCGTTGCATTGCACCAGCCTGTGCTTACAGATTTTGAATTAGAAAAGATACGCAGTATAGATACAGGCATGTTTCAGGCAAAAACATTGCAATGTTATTTTAGGGCTGACGGAAAACCCGGTTCATTACAAGCAGGTTTAGACAGGCTTTGCCGCTATGCAGAAGATGCAGTTGAAGAAGATTTTAAAGTATTGATCATGCAGGACAGAGCCATAGATTCAGAACATGCACCCATACCCTCTTTACTTGCTATGGCTGCAGTGCATCATCATCTTATACGCAAAGGTTTGCGCGGGCAGGTAGGTATTATTGTAGAGGCAGGTGATATTTGGGAAGTTCATCATTTCGCCTGTCTTATTGCTTTTGGTGCCACGGCCATCAATCCTTATCTGGCATTTGCTTCTATAAAAGATATGAAGGAAACCGGCAAATTATCAACAGATATACATGATGAACAGTTAAAGAAAAATTATATCAAAGCGGTGAATGACGGTTTGCTGAAAGTGTTTTCAAAAATGGGCATTTCTACTTTGCAATCTTACCAGGGCGCACAAATTTTTGAAATACTTGGTTTAAATAAAAATGTGGTTGATAAATATTTTACCGGCGCTATTTCGCGTATTGAAGGAATGGGTTTGGATGAAATTGCAAGGGAAGTACTTACCAAACATTTTTATGCATTCAGCAAAAAAGAAAATATATATGAGCTGTTACCTGCAGGTGGCGTTTATCAGTGGAGGGTAAAAGGAGAGTTTCATTTATTCAATCCAACAACTATCCACTTGTTACAATATTCAACAAGAAAAAATGATTATAAAATATTCAAAAAATATTCTGAAGCCGTAAATAATCAAAGCGAAAAAGCATGCACATTGCGCAGCCTGTTTCAGTTCAAAAAAAATCGCGCTTCCATTTCAATTGATGATGTAGAACCTGCAGAAAATATTTATAAAAGATTTGCAACGGGCGCTATGAGTTTTGGTTCTATTTCATGGGAAGCCCATACAACATTGGCTATTGCAATGAATCGCCTTGGTGGAAAAAGCAATACAGGAGAAGGCGGTGAAGATGATTCCCGTTACACAAGATTACCAAACGGTGATTCAATGCGCAGTGCAATAAAACAAATTGCATCGGCACGTTTTGGTGTTACAAGTCTGTATTTAACCGAAGCAGATGAGTTGCAAATTAAAATGGCACAAGGTGCAAAGCCTGGTGAAGGCGGACAATTACCTGGCGATAAAGTAGATGAGAACATTGGAAGAATTCGCCATGCAACACCGGGTGTTGGTTTAATATCCCCTCCACCGCATCATGATATTTATTCTATTGAAGATCTGGCACAATTAATATTCGATTTAAAAAATGCAAATCGCAAAGCAAGAGTAAGTGTAAAGCTCGTAAGTAAAGCGGGTGTTGGCACAATTGCCGCCGGTGTTGCAAAAGCAAAAGCCGATGTGGTTTTAATTTCAGGGCATGATGGCGGTACAGGCGCATCGCCGGTAAGTTCCATTCGTCATGCAGGTTTGCCCTGGGAATTAGGCCTTGCTGAAACACATCAAACATTAGTAAGAAATAAATTAAGAGACCGCGTTGTAGTTCAGGCAGACGGTCAAATGAAAACAGGAAAAGATATTGCGATTGCTGCCTTATTAGGTGCAGAAGAATGGGGCATTGCAACGGCTGCATTAATTGTTGAAGGTTGTATTATGATGCGTAAATGCCATCTTAATACTTGCCCGGTTGGTGTGGCAACGCAGGATAAAACTTTGCGTGCAAGGTTTACCGGAAATGCGGAACATGTAGTGAATTTTTTCAAATTTATTACACAGGAATTAAGAGAAATAATGGCGGAGCTTGGTTTTAAAACAGTGAATGAAATGATAGGGCAGGCAGATTATCTTGAAATGCGTGATAATATTTCGCACTGGAAATTTAAAAATATTGATGCCTCTGCTGTTCTGTATAAAGCACATGCATCTTTAAATATGCCGATGTATTGCAGCGAAAGCCAGGATGATGTTTTAGAGAATGTACTTGACTGGAAACTACTGGAAAAAGCACAACCGGCAATTCATCATCAGCAAAAAATATTTGCTGAATTTGACATAAAAAATACTGATCGCACAACCGGAACAATTGTTTCGAATGAAATAACAAAAATTCATAAAGCTGCCGGATTGCCT
>JBDTLW010000104.1:0-6509 GCA_039934575.1 Parafilimonas sp.
ATCTTTTTCAATAACAAAACTTATTGTGCTTAACGGCGTGTAACCAAACCATGTAACTGTAGAGCAAAATATTGCCGTTACAGGTGCATTCATTGCAGAGGCTATATGCATGGGTGCAGAATCATTTACATAATTCATAAAAGCATTTTGCATTAATGCGGCTGATTGCAAAAAGCTGAACACTCCGCACACATTTTTTGTTTGATGATTTGGCAATGCTTCTATTATTTCATCACATAAATTTTTATCTGAAGCTGCGCCAAGAAAATATATATTTATTTCAGGGGAAATATCTTTTAAAAACTCAATCCATTTTTCTTTTGGATATTGTTTTGTAAACCATACGGAAGAAGGTGCTACGCAGATGTATTTATACGTTGACCGTTGACCGTTGACCGTTGACCGCATTGATGATTGACGATTGATGATTGACGTGACCTTGTCATAATCTTCTTTAGAAGGATACAGCTTAAGCGTTGCCAGCTTATCATCAGTAAAATGTCTTATCAAAGAAAGATTACGTTGCACTTCATGTACTGGATTTTCTTTCGTGCCAACAATGTGTTTCACTTTTATATCAAACAAAAAACTTAAAGGGTTTTTATCAAAACCAATTTTTTCTTTTGCGTTTGATAATGCAGTCATTAATCCCGTTGAAAAAAAACGCTGCACGTTTATTACTTTATCATATTTTTTTTGACGAATAATTTTGATAAGCTTAAAAAGATTTTTTGTTTTGTTTTCTTTCTTCACCCAAATCAAAACTTCATTTAAGTAAGGATGATTTTCTAACAAGCCTTCATTTCCTTTCCGCAATAAAAAATCTATTTCAGCATCCGGAAAGTTTTCATGCAATTTTTCAATGATAACAGTTGCTAAAACAACATCCCCAATAAAAGCTGTTTGAATAATGAGAAATTTTTGCACGCTGCGAAGGTAAACGGGTTAGAGTTTTACAAGCTCGTTTTTTAAAGCATAAATTACAAGACCGATTGAATTCTTTACAGCCATCTTTTCCATTATGCGCTGCCGGTGACCTTCAACAGTGCGACTGCTTAAGAAAAGTTTTTCACCAATTTCTTTGTTAGAGTTTTCGCTGCAGATAAGATGAATTATTTCTATTTCACGCTCACTAAAATCCGGTCTTTTGCTTTTTGAATAAGGATTAAATCTGCTCTTAGCAATCATGTTTATCATTTTATGGCTGGTTGTTTTGCTGTAATAATAATTGCCATGATATACCGTTGTAATGGCATCAATAATCTCCGCTTTATCACTGTTCTTAAGCAGATACCCTTTGACACCGGCTTCAATCATATCCAAAATCAAATCATCTTCATCAAACATTGACAGGCAAATAATAGCCGCATCGTTATCTGCTGCGATAATTTTTTTTACGGCTTCAATGCCATCCATCACCGGCATTTTAATATCGGTTAAAATAACATGCGGCTTGTGTTCTTTCACCATCTCAACAAGTTCCAAACCATTTTGGGCTTCACCGGCAATTTGTATCTCAGGATATTTGCCAAGCATTAGTGATAATCCATCACGAAAAATTTCATGGTCGTCAGCAATTACAATTTTGATGTCAGGGAGCAGATTAGTCATCGTTTTCTAAAGGTATCAAAATAAAATAATTTGTGCCTTTAAGATTTTCGCTTTTTATAGTGAGATTACCATTTAATAATGTAACTCTATTTTGAATATTCAATAATCCTAAACCGGCGGCATCCGATATATTAATGCCGTCATAATAAAAACCTTTGCCGTTATCAGCAGTTGTACATACAAGTTGCTTCTCTTTTTTTTGAAGCGTAATGGTTAGTTCTGTTGCCCGTGCATGTTTTATAGTGTTATGAATAATTTCCTGCACAATACGGTAAAGGTTTAATTCGCTCTCAGCCGGCAACTGTATATCTTCATCATGAATAAAATTTATTTTTAAGTTATGCGCCTCATTTATTTTACTGATAAATTCAGGAATTGCTTTTATTAACCCTTTTCTTATAAGCGTGTTTGGTAAAAGATCATAAGCAATTCCGCGAAAGCGATGTATAACTTCATCCATCAGCTTTCCTGATCTTTCGATAATTATTTTTTCTTCTTCATTTACCGGTTCCACATGGTTTATATGCAGCTTAATGGCAGAAAGCATGGGCCCAATATCATCATGCAAATCTGCAGCTATACGTCTTCGTTCATTTTCGAGCGTATCAATTTCAGCTTTTATGCGTGCTTCCTGCCATGCAACTATTTTGCGATGTTGTTTCCTGAAAGTATAAATCATATAAAAAATAATAACGCCTAAGAAAACAGAAGCGATTATTATTATTGTGCTTAATATTTCTGTTTGCGTGGAATGCATAATATGGCCCATGTGAATATAAGATAACAGAAAGGATTTATAAATTGAAAAATGTTGTAGGATAACAATGATAGGAACATTGGCAATTTAATAAGCATGAAACTAAAATCTAAAATGGTATATGCTTTTATTAAGATTGTACCGATCGCTATAAAATTTTTAGGATTTGTAATAAAAGGAGTTTTTTGAAACACCTGCAGGCTTAATAATTTTATAGACGGAAAAAAAATTATCAGTGACAACACTATTTCTGCATACAATGGAATAGTTTGCCAGAGTACTTTTATTGAATTACCTGATTCTAAAAAAATAAAATCAAGCGCCAGCAACAGCATTCCTGTTATTACCAGCGCCATGAAAGTTTTGAAACTAAAAAGTTGAAAATCTTTATACAAAACCAGATATAAAAAATATTCTGCAGCAAAATATAAATTGTAAACAGGAGGCGTTATCTGCGAAAAATTAAATTCAAGTTTTGCTATTCCAACAATAAGTTCTGATAATACTGAAACAATCATAAGTATAATAAAGGAATGATACCTCTTGCTTATATTTTTCCATTTAAACACGCCAATAACTGCAGGTATGCCACAGGAAAGCGCCAGAATGAATGATAAAGTTTCACCCATAATTTTATCTTGATTTTAAAAAGTTTATTAAGGCCCAGGAGTGGGTGGCGGCGCGGGATTCGGGCAATAATTCGGGCACATTTGCGCATTCTCAACAGCATAAGATATGCCCAATGAATCAACATATAATTTATTAAAACCTGTATCTACACCATATATTATTTGATGCACTTTGTAAATGCTATCCATACCATAAGCTATGTCTAAACCAATACATGTTGGCTTGCAAAGCAACTTGAGTAAAGCTTGTTTATTAAAGCTTTCAGAGTAGTCTAATATATTTGAGTCTATGCCGACTTTGTTATTGCAAATACTGTCTTTAAAGACAAGATAACGTTCAATCCACATTCGGGCAGTTGTCGTATCAATTAAATGATTGATGTTTTGTAATGCAATTGCATCCGCATCTACAGCTGTTGGAATAGCAACACAGTCTTTGCATTTTGGCTTACAGGCATTCATAGTTGTAATGAATGCAATTAATAAAAAACAATTTGCAGTTAATAAGATTTTCTTTTTCATATATAATTTTTTCCAAACGAAAATAGCATTAGCCTTTCTTCAGCCATTGCGTATTTATACGCAATCTTTTCACGTAAACCTTACATTAAGTTTCAGTAGCGCTACTCTATGAAAAAGATTTTGAGGCTGGCATTTTTGCATTGTTGTTTTAAAACAGTTAATGAAAACTGCAAAAAGCATTTACAAACAAACGGGTAAGCTGAAAACCGAATAGAGTAGGCAGAAAAAAATTAAACTTCAAAAAATGAAAAAGATTTATTCAGCACTTTTAGTAAGTGCAGTATTTTTTATTACAGCTACAAGCTGTAATAAAACGCAGGATGCTGTTCCTTTATCAAATCCTTCTGATCAACCATCAGCCGAACAGATTATTGCTTCTGAAAATGGAGTTGCTACTGCTACCAGCAGCAGAAATGGCGACAATGTTACGCTTACACTTCGCCCCGCAAAACTAAATGGGCAGGATGCAATGATTTTAAAATATGATCCTGATCCAAATTATGCTAATACCAACAAAGGGCAGGAAGTTGATATACCGGCATTGACATGGACAGCCGGCGGCATACCAACTTATCGCAGAAGCCTTATTTGTTTTAACCAGTTATCATTTATCCCTCCAGGTGCAACTATTGTTTCCGCAAAACTTTACTTGTATGGATTACCATCCGGCGGCTCTCCTAATTGCCCTCAGGGAAATTCATCTGGCAGTGGTTATCAGGATAATAAAAGCTGGTTGCAAATGTGTGCACAGCCATGGACTGAAAGCACCGTAACATGGAATAATCAGCCTTCGTTAACCGGCTCTCAAATTCAAATTAACACTACAACGTCACAGTGGGGTGCAAGCGAGACTATTGATATAAAAACTTTCGTGCAGAATTGGATAGTGTCAGCAAACAATGGAATGATGATGTATTTACAAAATGAAAATCCATACACTTCCATCACTTTTGGTGCATCAGAAAACTCAACAGCCTACAGACCTAAACTTGTTGTAGTATATCATATTTAATAACTGCAGATAATCATTTTTATACATACTAAATAAAGCACTTTAAAACCTTACAGCTTTAAAAACCTGTAAGGTTTTTTATGTTTGCATAAATTATAATGATGGAACTACAACAACTCATCCTCGAAGCCTGGCAAAACCGCGAATTATTAAAAGACGAAAAATATACAAACGCAGTAAAAGATGTTATTGAAGAAATTGATAAAGGCAGGTTAAGAACAGCATCACCAACAGAGCAGGGCTGGGTTGTGAATGAATGGATAAAGCAGGCAATACTTTTATACTTTGCCGTGCAACCCATGCAAACAATGGAAATGCCGCCATTTGAATTTTTCGACAGAATCCCGCTTAAAAAAAATTTTAAAGAGCTTGGAGTAAGAACTATTCCCGGAGCTATTTCCCGTTATGGCGCATACATTGCAAAAAATGTGGTACAACTTCCCAGTTTTATAAATATTGGCGCTTATGTAGATGAAGGCACCATGGTTGATACCTGGGCAACGGTTGGCAGTTGTGCGCAAATTGGGAAAAACGTACACTTAAGCGGAGGTGTTGGTATTGGCGGTGTGCTTGAACCGTTGCAGGCAAGCCCTGTAATAATCGAAGACGGATGTTTTATTGGTAGCAGAAGTATCGTGGTAGAAGGTGTAATTGTTGAAAAAGAAGCTGTGCTCGGCGCTAATGTGGTACTTACCCAATCCACAAAAATTATTGACGTAAGTAAGTCGTCTCCGGTTGAATATAAGGGTCGTGTTCCATCGGGAAGTGTTGTAATTCCCGGCACATATAATAAGGATTTTCCTGCGGGTTCATTTGGCGTAAGCTGCGCATTAATTATTGGCAAACGCAAGCCCAGTACCGATCTTAAGACAAGTTTGAATGATGCACTCAGAGATTTTAATGTGAGTGTATAGCTGGTTTTGTAATATAACTTCTATTTATTCATGCAGATTTTGTTAATAAATTAACCTTAGTATTTATTTTTTTGGTCTATTTTTTGTTTAACTTTGATATGCTAAAAATTAAACAAAAAAATGTCTGTCACTAATTTTAACCAGTCACTTATTACGAATGCTGAATTCTTAATGCCTTTTGCTTATACGCTAACGCATGATCATGAGGATGCTAAAGATCTGTTTCAGGAAACAGTTTATAAAGCGCTTGCCAATAAGGATAAATACAGTATAGGCACCAATATCAAAGCCTGGCTTTATACTATCATGCGTAATATTTTTATAAATGATTATCGCAAGAAAAGTAAGCAGCGCGTAATGTTTGATGGTACAACAAATGATTTTTTTATCAATTCAACAAAGGCAATAACAGTTAATAATGCTATTGAATCTATTAATATTAAAGAGATGCAAAAAGCAATAATTAATTTGCCTGATATTTTTAAAGATCCTTTTCTTTTATACTTTGACGGATATAAGTACAACGAAATTGCAGACATGCTTTGTGAACCTTTAGGCACAATTAAAAGCCGCATTCACTTTGCAAGAAAATTACTAAAGGTGCAAATAGAACGTTCCTGAAATTTATAATGTGAGCAAAAAAAATGTAGTTATAATTGGTAGTGGTTTTGCAGGTCTTTCTGCAGCTTGCTTCATGGCAAAAGCAGGCCGGCAGGTTACTGTACTTGAAAAGAATGAACAGCCCGGCGGCAGGGCAAGACAATTAAAAATTGATGGGTTTAATTTTGATATGGGTCCGAGTTGGTATTGGATGCCTGATGTGTTTGAAAACTTTTTTAATCAGTTCAATAAGACGGTTGCTGATTATTATGAATTGATAAGACTTGATCCTTCATACAGAATTTATTGGGAAGATGATATTACAAACGTGCCGGCTGGTTATGATGCATTGAAAAAACTTTTTGAAAGTATAGAAAAAGGGAGCGGAGATAAGCTTGATCTTTTTTTAGAAGAAGAAATACGCCTCCTATCTAGAATAATTAGGTGACTCTTTAGTTATCGTC
>JBDTLW010000105.1:0-6506 GCA_039934575.1 Parafilimonas sp.
ATTGCTTGATTTAGTGTTGTTGAAATTTAAATTGCGTGTTGCTACAATTGTTGATGTAAAAAATGCGCAGGAAAGTTTTGCAAATGCAGGTTATCTTTTAGTGAATATGAGCTATGCAGCCAAAGCAGCAGAAATAGAAATGAAAAGATTAACGTATCAATTGAGTTTTTGATAAAGTATAAACATCGCTTTTGTAAATCAGCAATAGCATACAACCAGTTATTTAATTTTAAAACCATTTTATGAGAAAATTATTTTTCTTTTTTGTTATTATCTTGTTTGTTGCTGCATGTAATCAAAATGAGAATGCTTCATCTGCTTCAGATGATGGCGTTCCATTATTTAGCCGTGATAGTTTAATGCAACACATAAAAATTCTTGCATCAGATTCTTTTGAAGGTCGCAAACCTTTTTCTGCAGGCGAAACAAAAGCAGTTGATTATATGCAGACTGCTTTTAAGCAGCTTGGTCTTACACCCGGCAACGGCGATAGCTTTTTACAGAGTGTACCCCTGGTTGAAATAACGCCAACACCTGATGCAGTAATGAAAGTGCAATCTCCGAAAGGCAATTTTAATTTAAAGCGTACTGATGATTTTGTTGTATCAACTCAAAATACAGATTCGGTGATTTCATTGAACAATGATGAATTGGTTTTTGCAGGTTATGGTGTTGTAGCGCCTGAATATAATTGGAATGATTATGCAGGCATTGATGTAAAAGGCAAAGTTGTTTTGGTGATGGTGAACGATCCTGGCTTTGGAGTTGACACCACAATCTTTAAAGGCAAAACAATGACGTATTATGGCAGATGGACATATAAATATGAAGAAGCCGCAAGACAAGGTGCAAAAGCTGTTTTCGTAATACATAATACGGAAGCTGCTTCTTATCCCTTTAGCGTAGTACAAAATTCCTGGGGCACTTCAAATTTATATTTGGATAAAAGCGGTGACAAACAATATCATTGCCCATTGCAGGGTTGGGTTTCTGCCGATGCTGCTAAAAAATTATTGGCTGCTGCAGGTAAAGACACATCATTATTATTAAGCGCCAACAAACAAGGTTTTAAAGCTGTTTCATTAAATGAAAAACTATCGTTGAATGTAAAAGTGAAAGCAACATACAATACTTCCAATAATATAATTGCAAAGATCACCGGCAGCAAAAGACCTGATGAATATATAATTTATACAGCGCACTGGGATCACCTGGGTATTGGTAAACCTGATGAAAAAGGCGATTCGATTTATAACGGCGCATTGGATAATGCAAGCGGCTCTGCGGCATTGATAGAAATAGCAAGAGCATTTACATCATTAAAAGAAAAACCTGAGCGCAGTATCGTTTTTTTATCTGTTACTGCAGAAGAACAGGGATTATTGGGTTCTGAATATTATGCACAGCATCCTGTTTATCCGCTTAATAAAACTGTTGCAGAAATTAATATGGATGTTGTTGATGCATTTGATAAAACAAAAGATATTGTGATAACAGGTGCAGGGCAAAACGACCTGGAAGATTATGTGGCTGAAGTGGCGAAAAAAGAGGGCAGGTATTTAGCGCCGGAAGCACATCCGGAGGCAGGAGGTTATTTCAGATCAGATCATTTTTCTTTTGCAAAAGTTGGGGTGCCTGCATTGGATTGCAGAAGCGGCATTGATGTGGAAGGGAAAGGAAAAGAATATGGCAAGAAACTGGAAGATGATTATACTGCCAATCATTATCACCGCCCCGCTGATGAATATGATTCTTCATGGACTTTTGCCGGCGGCTTAGAAGATATGCAGATGTTGTTTTTGATTGGAAAAAAACTGGCAAATGAAACAAGCTGGCCGCAATGGAAACCAGGCTCTGAGTTCAAAGCAGCAAGAGATAATATGAAAATGCAATAACAAAAAAATTAATATTCTTTATTACTCCAAATCACATTTCTTTCTTTTAAATAATTCATTACAAAGTCAAAGGCAGCTTTGTGTTTGCCAACAAGCTCAGGTGGAAAAACTCCTTTTTCGTTAAATAAATTTTTTGCAATAAGGTTTGCTGATGCAGTACATGTATAACCTGTTGTGCGGCTCATAGATGAAGTTTTTGTTGATGTATCGTAACGATCAAGCAAATTATATTCGATTGTTTTTTCTGCTGATTGTAATATTACTTTCATCACCGTTAATTCTTCTTCCACTTCACCTAATTTCCATTCATTAAATAAAATTTTTGAAGTGAATTGCAGCGGCGAAATTTCTTTGCCATCAATATTTATTTTTTCTGTGTTGAAAAAGCCACTTTCTTTCAAGGCAATTATTAAATCAATATGTCCCGGATAACGCAATGTTTTTTCTTTCTGATTTTTTATATGCGGCATCGTAAATAATAAAGAACGCAAACCATCTGTGTTGAAAGTTTCTAATGTGCCGAGTTCATCAAACTGCATCCATTCAAGTTCAGTTAATGCAGGCTTTATAACAATATTTCCATTCTCCATTAAACGTGCAGGGCGTGTATATTCTTCAATTACATCAATTGGAGAAAACGGCGCTTTATATTCAAAAGGTTTTTTGCGAATCTTTGGCAAGCCGCCAACATATACTTCAAACGCATCAATTTTTATTTCTTCATTATATCGTCCGATAATATAATTGCTCATGCCCGGCGCAACACCACAATCAGTTATAACCGTTACATTTTTTTCTTTTGCCAGTGCATCGAGTTCTAAAGCATTTTCAGGAAAGAAAGAAATGTCTGCAACATTTTTTCCGCATTCAATCACCGCTTTTAAAACATCAAAACCCATGAAACCCGGAACGGCTGTAACAACCAGATCAAATGGCGTTAAAAGATTTTTGAATGATGCATAATCTTTCAGATCAGCTTTAATAATATTTATAGCTGCATCTTTTTTTTGTATTGACTGAAGATTTTTTTCGCTTACATCAATTGAAGTAACAGAATGTACTTTGCCAAGATCAAGCGCCATAATGCCGCCAACCATGCCTGCACCTAAAACAGCAATATTCATTTTTAAAATTTTTGCAAAGATGTATAAAGCAAACTATCAACGATAAATTTTTATGTACAGAAATTACAACAGAATTTTGAGCGATGGACTGGCAAACAATCTGGCAGCAATTTATTGAAGGCATGAAACACACAACCTGGCTTGAATATGTTGCAGTGTTTACCGGAATTATAAGTGTGTGGTTTCAAAAAAATGAAAATATATGGGTTTTCCCTGTTGGTTTAATTAATACTATTATGTATGTATGGATAAGTATAAAAGGGAATTTATTTGGCGAGGCAAGCGTAAATTTTTATTATACAGTTTTAAATATTTATGGCTGGATTCTATGGGCGAAAAAAGATACGCATCAACATCATATTGTAAACATTGAATTCTCCAATGCTAAACAATGGCTGCAGCATATTTTATTCTTTGCTTTTTTTTATGTCTCGATCTTTTTTATTCTTACTTATTTAAAAAGATCGTTTGCACCAAATGCCATTCCCTGGGCTGATGCATTTGCAAGCGCAACAGCATATACCGGTATGTGGTTGATGGCAAAGAAAAAAGTGGAAAGCTGGTATTGGTGGATCGCAACAAACATTGCATCTATTCCTTTGTATTTTGTAAAAGGCTATGTTTTTACAAGTGTGTATTATTTTATCTTATTGATAATGGCTTTTTTTGGTTTGGTTGAATGGATGAAGCGGGCGAAGGCAATGCGTGAATCGTTGGTCTCTGTACACTCGCAGAGTGTTTGACACCTTATAAACTGATTGTACATGATTAAAAAAATAGTTGCAATAGGACCGGAAAGTACAGGCAAGAGTACTTTGTGTGAACAGCTTGCTGAACATTATAATACAAACTGGTGTCCTGAATATGCGCGTGAATATTTAAACCAGAATGGTGTAAAATATCGCTATGAAGATTTAATAAAAATTGCACAGGGGCAATTGGTAATAGAGGATTATTGCGGGGAAGAAATAAAGAATCAATCGTCAACAGGCTCGCAGCTCGCAGCTCATAGCTCACAGCTTCTTTTTATAGATACTAACATGTATGTAATGAAAGTTTGGTATGAATTTGTTTTTGGCAAATGCGAACAGCTTGTGCTGGATGAAATTTCAAAAAGAAAATATGATCTGTATCTCCTTTGCAATATTGATTTGCCCTGGACTGCAGATGAAATGCGTGAATATCCTGACGAACAACCAAGAATAGAATTGTATAATATTTACAAAGATCTTCTTATTAATCAAACAACAGCCTGGGTTGAAATAAGCGGAGACTATGAAGCACGTTTGCAAAAAGCAATTGAAGCAGTTGGTAAATATTGTCTAATTTAAATTGTATAGCGTAAGTGCAGGTTGAATTTTTATTACTAAATACAATTAATGCCTGTTGCATTAAACATGTAAAAGCAGTTTTTCTCAACGCTTAAATTTATATTGCTTATTTAAAAAAATGCGTTGATTTTTGCAGCCGCCTGTACTATTATGCAAGCATAAAATTATATTTGGAAAATGAGTGAACTGAAAGTATATAATTCATTAACAAGAGAGAAAGAGGTTTTTACATCTATCACCCCGGAACATGTGGGCTTGTATGTGTGCGGACCAACAGTAAGCGGCGAAAGTCATTTAGGTCATGCACGGCCATATATCACATTTGATATTGTATATCGCTGGCTTATGCATTTGGGGTATAAAGTGCGTTATGTGCGCAACATTACAGATGCCGGGCATTTTGAAGAAGAAGGTCGCGCTGCAGAAGATAAGATCTCAAAAAAAGCGGTGCTTGAAAAATTAGAACCAATGGAACTGGTGCAGAAATATACTAACCTGTATCATTGGGCAATGCATCAGTTAAATAACCTTGATCCAACGATTGAACCTACAGCAACAGGGCATATTATTGAGCAGATTGACATGATTGAAAAGATTATTGCAGATGGTTATGCTTACATCATAAATGGCTCCGTGTATTTTGATACGGAAAAATATAACAGGGATTTTTCTAAAAAAGGACAACCTTATGGTATGTTGAGCGGAAGAGTTTTGGATGATATGATAGGCACAACACGCGAGCTGGATAACCAGGAAGAAAAAAGAAATACTGCTGATTTTGCCCTTTGGAAAAATGCACCGCCGCAACATATAATGCGCTGGAAAAGCCCGTGGGGCATGGGCTTTCCGGGATGGCATATTGAATGCTCTGCTATGAGTACAAAATATTTAGGCAGTCAGTTTGATATTCATGGCGGCGGTATGGATCTGTTGTTTCCGCATCATGAATGCGAGATTGCACAAAGTAATATTTGCAATAATAAAATTCCTGCACGTTACTGGATTCATAATAATATGATCACCATTAATGGCAGGAAGATGGGTAAGAGTTATAACAATGTAATTACACTTACACAATTGTTCAGCGGTGATAATCCAATATTAGAACAGGCTTATCATCCTATGGTAATCCGCTTTTTTATTTTGCAAACACATTATCGCTCTACATTGGATTTTAGTAATGAAGCATTGCAGGCTTCTGAAAAAGGTTTGAAGCGTTTAATGGAAGCTTATGAGAATTTGAAGAAGCTGTCAGCGGTCAATGCTCAACAGTCAGCAGATAAAGAGCTTGATGAAAAAGTTAATACACTGCTTGCTGAGTTCGATGATTTCATGAATGATGATTTCAGCACGGCAAAAGTATTGGCAAATATGTTTGAGCTTGTTCCGGTTATTAACGGGATAAAAGATAAACATGTTGCTGCAGATGCATTAAGCGCAGATACGCTTCATTTGCTTCAGCAAAAAATGAAATTATTTATTGAAGATATTATGGGTTTGCAAATGCATGCTGCCGCTGATGATAATAAACTTGAAGGCATCATCAATATGCTCATCAATATGCGCAAAGATGCAAGAGCAAAAAAAGATTATGCAACAAGCGACAGAATACGTAATGAATTACTCGCCCTTGGTATTCAGTTGAAAGATGAAAAAGATGGAAATATCAGTTATATAATCAATTGATAATTTTTAGTGGTTGCACTGATTCTTAGTTAAAGTCTTTTATAAAAACATCAACGGGAAATGCATTTATTAAACGAAGTTCTTTTCGCTTTATGAAAGCATTAATAAAGAAAAAATTACCTTCAGGTGAAACATTGAACAATTGAATTGCTTGTTTAAAACAATTCAGTTGTTATCCACTACAAATAATACTGTATGATTGAAGAATTGAAAAAAAAGTATGCAGAATTAGAAGCACAATTGCATCCGCAGTGCAGGCAATTAATTGATGGCTGGTCATCATTACAAAAAAAATATAGCCAAGATTTTTTTGAATACACGGTTCGCAATAAAACAATTAAACAGCCTTTAAAAACAGCTTCATTAAGCGGAACAAAAATCCCAAAACTTGTTTTACCAAAATATAAAGATTGGGGTGATATTTTAAAATGGCAACTGCAGGAAAATGTGCCGGGTGAATTTCCTTATAC
>JBDTLW010000106.1:0-6498 GCA_039934575.1 Parafilimonas sp.
AATGCAGACTTTACTTGATATTGAGAAAACCATTGGCAGAGAGCGCAGCTTTAAAATGGCGCCGCGCATAATTGATATTGATATTTTGCTGATAGATAATATAATTTACAATTCCGCAATTCTAACTATACCCCACCCGCATTTGGCAGAAAGGCGATTTGTATTAACACCGCTTGCAGAAATTGCCGGTGATATGATACATCCTGTTTTTAATAAAACCATCAGTGAATTATTGGCAGAATGTACAGATGAATTAACTGTGCATAAAATTTCAGCAAATAAGTAAAAGCTGCGGTTAATTTTGAAACCTGATGCAATACCATTTTATAGCTATTGAAGGAAATATTGGCGCCGGCAAAACTACCCTTGCACACCTGCTTGCAAAAAAACTTAATGCCCGTTTAATTTTAGAACAGTTTACAGATAATCCCTTTCTTCCAAAGTTTTATGAGAACCCGAAACAGAATGCTTTTCCGATGGAATTATTTTTTATGGCGGAACGATATAAGCAGCTAAAAGATATGATACATACCAGTGACCTTTTTCAAAGCGTAACGGTTTCGGATTATATGTTTACCAAATGTTTGTTGTTTGCAAAAGTGAATTTACCTGAAGAAGAGTTCAGACTGTATCAACGGCTTTTTGATATTATGCAGCAGCAATTGGTTTTTCCTGATGTGATTATTTACCTGCATTCGCCCGTGCAAAAATTGCAGAAAAATATTAAGAAACGCAACCGTGCTTACGAGCAAAAAATTCCGGATGAGTATTTATTTAACATACAGGAAACTTACACAAGCTATATAAAACAGCACAACATAAAAACAATTTTTATTGATGCCTCCAATGCAGATTTTTTAAGCAACGAACAACATTTGCAAACGGTAATTGATGCTTTGGAAAAGGATATTGAAAACGGGCAGCATTATTTTACATTGTAGAACCATGATTTTTAAGATTAATAAGGATTAGGTGGAAATGAAATATTCAGAGATTACAGAAAAAATTATTGGTTGCGCAATGAAGGTGCACAAAGAATTAGGATTCGGTTTTCAGGAATATATTTATCACAGAGCGCTTGAAATTGAACTTAAAAGATCAAATCAAAAATTTATTAGTGAATATGAAATGCCAATATATTATTCAGGTGAAAAAATTGGGTTACGAAGAGTGGATTTTTTTATAGAAGATAAAATTATGGTTGAAATTAAAGCGGTAACAATTTTAGAAGACCAGCATTTAGCACAAGCGCTTAACTATTTAGAAGCTTCAGCATCAGAGATCGGTCTGCTGTTAAATTTTGGCAGTTTGTCTCTGCAATTTAAAAGATTGCATAATAAAAAGTATAAACCTACTTTTCCTCAAAATCCATGATAAATCAAGCTAATCAAGCTTCTAAAGGCTCTTCTTTTGATGCGGTGAAAATTCCTGAATTCCGCAATCTTGTTACAGGCAGGTTTGCTTTTGTTATGGCTTTGCGCATGATGACAACCTTGCTTGGCTGGTGGATATATAATTTAACCAACGCACCATTTGCAATTGGTTTAATTGGTTTATCTGAAGTGGTACCTGCAGTTTCACTGGCTTTATATGCAGGCCATGTAATTGATATAAGCGATAAGCGAAAGATTTTAATACGCGGACTCATTTTATATTTTACTGCTGCATTAATATTGTTGTTGCTTTCAACAAAAAATACAACGCATTTTTTTTCAAACAGCACCATTGCCATTTGTATTTATGGCATTGTTTTTTGCACAGGTGTTGTGCGTTCGTTTGTGGGTCCTGTTTTTAATGTAATACTGGCTCATGTAGTGCCTAAAACGTTATTGCAAAATGCCACCACATGGAACCAGGGCGCTTATTTATCCGCATCTGTTACCGGTCATGCTGGTGGCGGTTTATTAATTGCCGTGTTAGGAAACACAGGCACTTTTACAGTAATTATTTGTTTGATTGCCACAGCATTTTTTATTCTCCTGAATATAAAACCAAAGCCGGCGCTTAATGAAAAAAAAGAAAAGAAAACATGGGACAGTGTAAAGGAAGGATTGAATTTTGTTTTTAAAACAAAAGAAATTTTAGGCGCATTATCGCTTGATCTTTTTGCCGTGCTTTTCGGCGGCGCTGTTGCCATGGTTCCTGTTTTTGCAAGAGATATTTTAAAAGTAGGAGCGGAGGGCTTTGGTTTTTTAAACGGCGCAACAGACCTTGGCGCTATCTGCAGTGTGATAATATTAACTGCTTTTCCCATGCGGCAAAAACAAGGCTATAAATTATTGCTTGCCGTATTTGGTTTTGGCATTTGTATCATTTGCTTTGCCTTATCAAAATTATTTATTCTTTCATTTATTGCATTGCTTATAAGCGGAATGCTTGATGGTATAAGCGTTGTTGTTCGCGGCACGATTGTGCAGTTGAAAACACCGGATAATATGCGCGGTCGTGTAATGAGTGTAAACTCAATGTTCATTAATTCAAGCAATGAATTCGGGCAGTTTGAAAGCGGCTTGATGGCAAAATTATTAGGCGTTGTGCCTTCTGTAATATTTGGCGGTTGTATGACGGTTGCCGTAGTTATCCTAACCTGGTTTAAAGCGCCGGCACTTAAAAAGATGGAATATTGATTACAAGTAAAAATTAGAAATTTTATTCAAGTTGATCTGATGCCAATAATAAAATTAGAAACAGTGGTAAGATCCAGCATTGAGATTTGTTTTGATTTAGCAAGAAGTATTGACCTGCATCAGATTTCTACAGCAAAAACAAGCGAAAAAGCAATCGCCGGAACAACAACTGGTTTAATAAACCTGAACGAATTTGTAACATGGCAAGCTGTGCATTTTGGTATAAAGCAAAAATTAACTTCAAAAATTACAGCATTCAACAGACCTTTTCATTTCAGAGATGAACAGGTAAAAGGCGCTTTTAAATTTATGATTCACGATCATTATTTTGAGATAAATAATGATGTTGTAATAATGAAAGATGTGTTTTCATTTCAATCTCCTCCTGGTTTTATTGGCAGGCTGGTTGATATAATGGTTATGAAAACTTATCTAACAAAATTTCTCATGTACCGTAATAACGTTATTAAAGAATTTGCCGAAACAGATAGGTGGAAAGAAGTATTAAATTGATAAAATATTTTTCAGATTTTTCAGAAGCGCTTTGCTGATAATTATTTCAATATAAAAAAAATGCCCCGCTTTATTAAGCGAAGCATTTAATGTATAACAGCATTTACTTTATTGTTTTATAATTGTTGTTGTTGTTGTTTTGTCTTTGATTTTTATTTGAACAAAATAACTGCCTTTACCAAGATCTGAAACGTTTATAGGCTGGCTTAGCTGGTAATTAAAAAATTGTTTTACCAAATGCCCTTTTGCATCATACATGGTTATTGCATCTGCAACACTAACATCTTTAATATTTAAGTGCAGATAGTTTGTTACAGGATTTGGATACAAGCTTACAATACTTGTAGTTCCATGCACAACGGCTGTTGATGAATAGAATTCTTTTCCGTCTTTATCTGTTTCTTTTATGCGATAAAATACTGATGACGGTACACCTGATTTTATAAAATCCATATCAGTATAATTATACTGTGAAACAGCAGAAGAATTGCCGGTTGCTTTTATTGCTGCAACATCTGTAAAATCGGTGCCGGTCAAGCTGCGCTGAACATTAAAATTATCTGTATTGATTTCCTGCGCTGTTTGCCATTGTAATGCTACTTCTCTATTGTTTAATGAGGCATTAAAAGATACAAATGAAAGCGGTAAAGAAACTCCTTTTAAGTAATACACGTATTTGTTATAAATAGAAGTATCAAAAAGAATAGTACCCAAAAAAGATTCCGTAGTTCGCACCTGTGTCAGTTGATTTGATAACAACGGCGCATGTGTATCTGGTGTAAAATATAAATAGCTTGTAGTACTTATTGTTACAGTTGCTTTTAAACCTAATGTATCATAGGAGTAAGTGAAATGCTCTATATATTTTACGCGCAATACATTATTGTATGTTGAAAGAGGTGTTTTAAGCGTGCCGTAACCATCACCGGATAAGCTGTCTTTACCACGTAATGCAACCGGAAATTCCGCTGCTACTTCAACTACAGAATCGGTATAAAAACTGTTATAAGAAAAGGGATAAGGCATGTATATCCTGGGTGTAGTATATCTTAATATGGTTGAATCGGATCCTGCTACACCTAACTGAGTTAATTGAGATGATTGTGCATTGAAAAACAAGTATGCAGAATCAAATACGGTTTTCATTGCCAGGTTGCTGCCGGGGAATGAATCAGCAAACGGTGTTGAAGCCGGTGTTACTGCTAATAAATTAAAAATAGCATTGCTGTCAACAAGGTTGCTGTAATCCCACGTTTGATTTGCCCCGCCGGATTTATCATTAACGTTTGCCGACTTTGCGAACTGGTTTTGAAATAACTCTCCAATTTGGGGAGTAGTGTTAGCTGCTGTAAGCGTGGGACCCTGAGCAGTTGACATTAAAACAAAGCATAAAAAAGCAGGGATAAGAAGTAATGTCTTTTTCATATTTTTTTTGTTAGATTAAACAAATTGGTGTCCCTATAAAGGTAGCTATAATTAGAGAAGATTTCACTGAGGAAGTGTTTATTTAAAAACATATTATTTTGTGAATAAACTAAAGCATTTGCAAAAAAATTATCTCTTTTTCCTGGATGATTCTACATCTGTTCTTAAAATTTGAAGCGGTTGTTTATAACATTTTTTACATGCTCATCATCTGCAATTATTTCAACGGTTTTATAATTATTATTAAGACCTTTTAAAATAACAACAGAAGATTTTGATACCTTAAAAATTTTCGACAAATAAGCGATAAGATATTTATTGGCTTTCCCATCAACAGGCACGGCACAAATACGAATATCCAGTTCATTATTTTCTTTAATAATTATTGAATCAGTCTTTGCATTTGGTTTTACATGTACGTGAAAGATCATGATGTGCTTGCTGTTTTTACAATGTTATACCAAATGTATTTTTAATTTAGTCCAATGAATTTTATAGTATAATGCAAGTTTATACCGATGTGTCGGTAATATAACAGATTCATAGCACAATGTAGCGTAAGTGGAATTGGACTATAGAATATGTATAATCGGTATTATTTCACAGAATATATTTTTAAGCTTGCAATAAAAACCTGAAACTACTATTGACTTCTGATTGTAAAGATGTCAACAATATAAAACTCGGTCTAATAGAATGATCATTGCATCACTATCTATTTTTTCACTTCAAAAGCAAGCAATACATTTCCTGCTTTTTCTCCGAATTGTGCATAGCCTGAATTTACATACAACATTCCATCAACCATTACCGGTGCAGGGCTATCAATAGATCCGCCGTTACCTTCAATGCCATTAACGGTTTCATATTTTTGTATGGTATTATAATCCCATAACACATCACCATTTGTTGCAGAATATGCCCGTATATGGCCATCATTGCTTCCTGCAAATACAACACCCGGCAACACAGCGGGAGCAGCAGAATTAGCACCGAGATAACTTTCTTTTCCTTCGACAGCAGGCGCTGCAGCTTTCCAAATTACTTTGCCTGTAATTATATCCAATGCATAAATACCCGGTGAAGCATGTATGCTTGTATCATCAGGATTACGTCCCAATAAATTATCTGCATTAGCTGCATACACATTTTTTTCATCAGCAGCCATTCCCCAATGTATTCCGCCAAGCGCCCCGCCTTTACCGATTCTTGATTTCCAAAGTAAGCTTCCATCATCGGGTGATAAAGCATATACAACACCTGCTTTTTGCCCCACAATTAAACGTTGTTTACCATCTTCACCCGTTGTTAAAAGGGGCGCCATACCAAAATCCAAATCCCTGCCTTTATTGCCTGGACAGTTTATTAATACCGGACATGCAAGGTTCCATGCATCATGTTCTGTTGCCTGGAAATTCCAAATCAATTTACCCGTTGACATATCAAGCGCCTGTATAGCATCACTTGTATTAGTTGTTGGTAAACTATAATTTTCGCCTGTGCCTATATATAAAAGATTTCGTTTTATATCAACCGTAGGACTGCACCAAACAGGCGCACCGGATGGTCCATAAAAAGGTTTGTCGTTGCTTTTCTTTCCCTGCGCAATTGCTGTGTCTGCAACAACGCGATGATACCAAATAAAGTTGCCTGTTTTAGCATCAAGTGCCGCCACACCACCAGAGGAAGTACAACAATTATAATTAGTGTCAGCAGCCACTGCAACTTCTATTGAACTGATGGGCACAAATATTTTTCCGGCATATACTACAGGCGTTCCGGTGTTCATTGCCAACGGATCCACACCTGCTCGTACGCTCCATAATATCTTACCTGTTTTTACATCAACTGCATACGTGTATGTAGAACCATCAGCAAAATATGCAGTAACATCATCTCCTTCTTTGTTCACAACAATACTACTTCTTATTCC
>JBDTLW010000107.1:0-6471 GCA_039934575.1 Parafilimonas sp.
AATCAAAACAGTTTTCTGCTTTCTGTACGCAATATAATTTTATCGCCTGCTTTAGGCTGGTTGCTTTTATCAATATTATTATAAGCAAGTAAGCTGCTTAACTGCACGCCTTCTTCCTGTGCAATATCATGTAGATTTTCGTTTGGAAGTGTGATATGATAATCTTTGGAGCCGCGTCTTTGTTTCTTTTCAAGATAAATCAATGTGCCTTGTCTTAGAATGTCAACATTATCAAGATCATTATAACCAAGTAATTTACCATAAGCCATGTTGTATTTATTGGCTAAAGCAAAAAGCGAAGTACCTGCCTTTGCATAAATAACTTGAGTTTGATTGATGGTAAAAATACCTTCGGGATAAACTGCTATAATATTTTTATTTTGATTGGCCTGATATGTATTCACATTTTCTGAAGCAATTTTATCAGGACTTTTAAACGCTAAATCTTCCTGCATTTTAACTGGCGCTGCAGCAATATCAACACGGTTGTTTTGCTTTAATGCAGCTACAGTTATATCTTCAAGATCATACTTTTCAATAGTGGTAATGAGCGAGGTTGCATACACCGGATTGGTTGCATAACCTGCAGCCTTTAAACCATAAGCCCAATCAGTATAATCGGTAATATCAAGATTAAATAAAGACGCATAATTAGGTCGTGTTCTTAAAAAATCTGAATGATCGCGGTAAGAGTCTTCTGCTGAATTATAACTTCTGAAACATTCATGTTTTGCATCATCATCATGATAAACAAAATCACCAGTCCAGTCGTCTTTACATTTAATACCAAAATGATTATTTGATGCCTGTACAAGCTGGCACTGACCTGCATTGGATTCTAAAATTCCCTGTGCGAGTGTAATAGAAGCAGGTACGCCTGTGCGTATCATTTCGTCTATTGCTAATTGTTTGTATTGCTGTACGTAAGCGTTAACCGCGTCGTTGTTTTGTGCTTTTGTGCCAAGCCATCCGGCAACAAAAAATAAAACAAGAAATTTCTTCATCAGGATTTCTTTTTGATTAAGAGCAGACCATCTCTTACAGTTAAAAAAACCTGTTCGGTCCGCTTGTCATTCAAAACATAATTATTAAATTCATCAATTGCTTTTGCGCTCTTTCCCTCAATCTTATCTTCTAATACCTGGCCATGAAAAAGAACGTTATCAGCCAGTATCCAACCACGTTCACTTAAACGTTCCAGCACCGCTTCATAGTATGTAATGTACGAAGTTTTATCAGCATCTATAAAAACCAGATCCCAACTATAGTTTAATTGCTTAATTACTTCTCTTGCATCGCCAATATGTAAACGTATTTTTTCGGCGGATTCTGCGGCTGAAATATTTTTCCACGCCATGTAAGCATCCTCTTTACGCAATTCAATGGTATGCAATTCACCACCAGCTTGTAGCCCTTTTGCCAAACATATTGCACTGAAACCTGTAAACGTTCCAATCTCTAAAATATATTTTGGCTGAAGTAAAGAACTTATAAATTCAAGCAATTTTCCCTGCACTGCACTGCTCATCATGTGCGCTTCAGGATGGTTTGTTATTGTATCATCATATATCTTTTGCAATACATCATCCAAACCCGATGTAAATCTTTCAGCATAATCTTCAGCTATTTTTTCAATCCACTGCATTTGTATGCTCTGTTGATTTTGATACTAAAAAAAGCCCCGCAAAAGTAAGCAGACCATTTATAAGTAACAACTCAATTCCTATTATATATCCATCAAACCATTTTGTTGCATTCATGCTGAGTATATATGTGATAACCGGCGCTGCAATACACACAACAACCATCAAAGTATTTTGCGGCAAACTTCTTTTGGTAAATATGCCGAACAAAAACAAACCTAATAAAGGTCCGTACGTATAACCCGCAACAATTAATATTACATAAATGATAGACTTATCATTTATCCATTTAAATATCATGATGCATAAAAAGAAAATAATGGCAAACGTTATGTGTACGGATATGCGTGTTTTCTTTATTTGTTTTTCATTCGCTGCTCTATTGTAAATCCCTTCAGATGTATTTCGTTCTTCAGCCGCGGCCTTTCTTTTTAATCCTAAAATATCAATACAAAAAGAAGAAGTCAATGCCGTTAAAGCGCCATCAGCGCTGGGAAATAAAGCCGATATTAAGCCAATAATAAAAATGATGGAAACAGATGCGGGTAAATAACTTAATGCAACTGTTGGAAACAGGTCATCTCCTTTTATCAGAATATTTTTTGAGGAGGCAAACACATACAGCAATCCGCCCAAAAACAAAAAAAGAAAGTTTACACCAACAGAAATTAAACTGAATGTAAACATGTTCTTCTGCGAATCTTTCAGTGTTTTTACACTGATATTTTTTTGCATCATTTCCTGGTCAAGCCCTGTCATACCAATGGTTAAAAATGCGCCGCCAATAATTTGTTTTAAAAAGAATGAGCTGCTCTTTACATCTGTATTAAAGATCTTTGTATAATTATTTTTGTGTAACGATTGCAGCGTATCAGCAAAAGAAAAATTAAGTGTGTGCATTATAAAATAAATACACACCAAAAGACCAAGTAACATGCAGGTAGTTTGAAGCATATCAGTAAACACAATTGTTTTTACACCGCCTTCAAAAGTGTATAGCAGTATCATTAATAAAATGATAAATGTTGTAACCCAAAAAGGAATATGCAGGTTATCAAGAATAAATATCTGCAAAACATTTATTACCAGATATAATCTTGCGGTTGCGCCAAGTATTCTTGATATAATAAAAAATACAGCGCCCGTTTTATAAGATACTTTTCCAAACCTGTTTAATAAGTAATTATAAATTGATGTTACCTGCATTTTATAATACAAGGGCAACAGTATAAATGCAATTAAACAATACCCAATAAAATTGCCAATCACTACCTGAAAATAACCAAAGCCTGCGCTGCCAACTGTTCCCGGTACGCTTACAAAAGTTACTCCGCTGAGTGAAGTGCCTATCATACCAAATGCAACAAGCATCCAGTTGCTGTTTCGGTTGCCGATAAAGAATGAGTTATTATCTGCATTGCGGCTTGTGTACCATGCAACACCTAATAACAGCAGGAAATATATCACTACAAATACAAGAAGAAAATATGGCGACATTGAATTAATTGAATTTATATTAAACAGTCAGGCGGCTCAAAGCCTCCCGACCGTAATTGAATTAATTGTATCCGGCAAAATACAGGAATAAGTTTAATTAATTGAATGCATATTGGGTTGAGGCAGTTAAAATAAATTGATCAAAAGTTTTTATTTGAATAGTAAGAGAAGCTTTTTTGAAAAGAAAAAATAATCCACAAGTACAGCCATTATATTAAACAAAAAGTTATTGGACTTACCTGTAATGTCCTTTTTTCTGCTTTAAATTTTTCTCACAAACTCACATTCATGAAGTGAATTAATGATAGACATGAAAAGCCCACAACAACTTTTATAATGCCTGATTTAACCAATCAACAATCCGGTTTTCTAAATCAAGATATTTTCAGTTACAGTTTGTCCATCAAGCATACGAATAATGCGGTGGCTATAGCGTGCATCATGCTCGCTGTGTGTAACCATTATAATGGTTGTACCCTGTTCATTTAGCTCTGTAAGCAATTGCATAACTTCATTACCATTGTTTGAATCCAGATTACCTGTAGGCTCATCCGCAAGTATTAATTTAGGATGATTTACTACGGCTCTTGCAACGGCTACGCGTTGTTGCTGACCACCTGAAAGCTGCTGCGGATAATGATTGCGGCGATGCATGATCTGTACTTTATCTAACACGGCTTCAACACGAATTTTTCTGTCTGCAGACTTTACGCCTGTGTAGATCAAAGGCAATTCAACGTTTTCAAAAACGGTTAGCTCATCAATAAGATTAAAGCTTTGAAACACAAAACCGATATTGTTCTTGCGTAAGTCTGCACGTTTGCGTTCGTTGTAATGCGCAACCTCGGTTCCGTTAAAAATAAAACTGCCTGCATCGGGATCATCAAGCATGCCGAGAATATTAAGCAGTGTTGATTTGCCGCAACCTGAGGGACCCATTACCGCAATAAATTCTCCATCTTTTACTTCAAAAGATAATTTGTTGAGCGCAACAGTTTCTACTTCTTCTGTGCGGTAAACTTTTTCGAGTTCTGAAATCTTTATCATGTTTGGTTTTTTTCTTATTAAATATGATGATTAAATTATTTGCCTTTTAAAACAAGTTCCTGCATATCATTTCCATAGTTTTCATAGCTTGAAGTAACTACTTTATCACCGGCTTGCAAACCACTCAGCACTTCATAATAATCTGTGTTTTGATTGCCTAACTGAATATCTACGCGATAAGCTTTGCTGCCATCAGCGCTTACTTTAAATATCCAGTTGCCGCCTGTTTGCTGATAGAAGCCACCTTTAGGTAAAAGCACTGCGGTACGTTCATCGCTCAATGCCAATAATATTTGTACTGTTTGCCCGCGGCGTATTCCTTTCGGCACTTTCCCAACGAACTCCATATCAACCTGGAATCTTCCATTAGTTACTTGTGTATATACCTTTTTGATTTCAAGTATATAATCGGTGTCTGCAAAAGTGAATGGGCCACGCAATCCTGTATAAATGCGTGATAAATAATGCTCATCAATATCAACACGCACTTTAAATCCGCCTACAACATCTATTTGCCCTAATCGTTCGCCTTTATTTTTACTCTGACCAACTTCAGCATCAAGAGAAGTTAATTGCCCGTCAACCGGTGCACGCACAATCAGATCGCCTACTTTCTGACGCATTACAGCTAAAGCATTTTGTGAGCCTTTATACGATTGTTGAGATTGTATTAATTGTTGTTTGTTGGTCACGGAATCTTGTGAAAGTATTTGCTGCGTGAGCTTTTCTTTTTGTTTATAATAATTATAATCATTTTCGGCTTTCTTAAATTCCTGGGAGCCAATTGCTTTTTTTGCATACAGATCTTTATCAAGATTATAGATGCGTTCTGCTTCTTTCAGGTTGCTTTGTACATCTGTCATCTGGTTTAAATTCTGTACGGTATTTTGTTGTGCTGCATTTCTTGAGATCTGCATTTGCGTTAAAAGATTATATACATCTGTTTCCTGGTTTACAAGGCTGAGCTCAAGATCTGTATTTGATAAACGAAGAATAGCATCTCCCTTTTTCATCACTGTTCCATCATCTACATATCTTTCTTCTACTCGCCCGCCTTCAACGGCATCAAGATAAATTGTTGTTTGCGGCAATACAACACCATTAACCGGAATATTTTCCTGGAACTTACCTTTTGTTACTGTGCTTATGGTGATGCGTTCGGTATCAACATTTAATTTAGAACCGCCGCTGGTAAAATAATAACTTGCTGCAATCAGTAATACAATTGCGGCAATAACGGAAATGGTTATTATCCTTTTGGTTGTCCATGTTTTCTTTGCTATAACTCTGTCCACTTTAAAAATTTATTTTATTACATTAATTTAACCGAAATTGAATTGAGCACATCTGCATTAATTTTTTTTGCAGCATTGCATGGTTCTTCTTTTCTTTCCGGCTTTTTTGTTGCTGAATGTATAACCATGATTAAAACAAATAATCCGATATTCATCAGCAACAGCGGTTTTGCAATAAACCAGAAGTTATGTTTTCTTGTGTTCATAAAAAACTTTGTGCCAATAGCAAAGAAAGAGAAGTGCCATTTTAAAATCAGGTTGAAAAACAATTGTTTATATACTTGTGCAACAAGCGTGTTGTTCGTTTGTGTAACAGGAAGTGTCCGTTTTTGATACAAGCTTTGGTCACTTAAATAAATCAATAACTAAAAACCAATATTTTAGCGTTGTGGTATGGCAAATGAATTAACATGTAACATGTAAGAAGTACGATGTACGATATATGATGTAAAAAGTACAGATTGCATTCAAAAATTTTGTTTTAATCATTAAAAAATTACACACAAAAAATGAGTTTAAAAAACACATCAGTACTTGTAATTGATGACGACCCGGATGTTTTGATCGCCGTAAGGTTATTATTAAAAACGGAAGTAAAAAAAGTTGTTACCGAAAAAAACCCAGAGAACCTGCCTGCCCTGTTGCGGGAAAATGAATTTGACCTGGTGTTGCTTGATATGAATTTTAAATCTTCTATCAACACCGGCAACGAAGGAATTTACTGGCTTAAAAGAATTAAAGAGTTAAAGAATTCTGTTTCTGTTATAATGATAACGGCTTATGGCGATATTGATCTTGCCGTTCGCTCATTAAAAGAAGGCGCTGCAGATTTTATATTAAAACCCTGGCATAATGAAAAGCTGATCTCAAACCTTGAAGACATTATTAAAAAAACAAAGCGTAATGCCAACGGAGCAAATAAAGAAAATTCGGAAAGCCTTATAGGCACTGAATTACTTGCTGAAAGTGAAGCCATGCAAAACATTTTT
>JBDTLW010000108.1:0-6463 GCA_039934575.1 Parafilimonas sp.
GAAAAAAGATCGTTCCTCAAATCATTATTCAATCTATAAAAAAATAAATGCACTAATACTTTCAACATGTTTACAATGCATAAATACCTTTCAATAACCTGTTTGCTATTTTTCTGCGCAGCATGCAATTCAAACAAAAACCAGTTTGATGCATCGGGCAATTTTGAATCGGATGAAGTAATTGTTTCCGCACAACTCGGCGGTCAGTTATTATCATTCAATATTCAGGAAGGCGATACCTTATCCAAAGATGAAGTTGTTGGTAAAATTGATTCGACAGATGTTGTATTGCAAAAACAACAGGTGCAGGCAACTATCCAGTCATTGCAGGAAAAAACAACCAACATTGAACCGCAAATAAAATTATTGCAGGATCAATTGGCTGTTCAGCAAACACAGTTAAATAATTTCTTAAAAAATCAGCAACGCTTTACAAATCTTGTTGCTGATGGTGCAGCCACGCAAAAACAATTGGATGATATTAATACACAGGTTGAAGAAATGAAAAAACAAATGCAGGTTACACAGCAACAGATCACTGTACAGCGAAGCACTGTGGGTACGCAGAACAGCAGCATATTAAGCCAGAAAAAACCATTGCAAAAACAGGTTGCACAAATATCACAGCAAATATCAAAAGCAAATATTATAAACCCGATCAATGGCACTGTGCTTACAAAATACGCACAAGCCGGTGAAGTAACAGCACCGGGAAAAGCGTTGTATAAAATTGCTGACCTCTCTTATCTAAATCTTCGTGCATACATAACCGGTTCACAGCTTTCAACTGTAAAACTTAACCAAATGGTTAAAGTTTTTATTGACAGCGGCGCAAATAATTATCGTGAATATACAGGAACAGTTATTTGGATTTCAGATAAGGCAGAGTTTACGCCAAAAACAATTCAGACAAAAGATGAAAGAGCCAATTTGGTGTATGCAATTAAAGTAAGAGTGAAGAATGATGGCTATTTAAAAATTGGAATGTATGGAGAAGTGAAATTGACCCCCAACCCCTAAAGGGGAGCAAGAAAGTAAAGGGCGTCATTTCGACTATTAATTTGGATACCCACAATCAAAAGGGTAATGACGAAAGCGGTGTTAAGGTGTCAGACACTTGGAAGTGTCAGACACCTATTCCAACAAAACGTCATTGGCACGAAGGAGAAATCTCTCAAAATTTTAGATGTGAAAAATTAAGATACCTTTCCTAACGTCGAGGTGACGTCTCAAAAAATAATTATGAATTTTTCAGTAACAGTAAATGATCTCTCAAAAAATTACGGCAAGAAAAAAGAAATAAAAGCCGTGAAAGAAATTTCGTTTGAAGTTTCTAAAGGAGAATTGTTTGGCGTTATTGGTCCAGATGGTGCAGGGAAAACTTCACTGTTTCGTATGCTCACAACTTTATTGTTGCCTGATGGCGGAAATGCATCTGTTGATGGTTCAGACATTGTAAAAGATTATAAAGCAATCCGTAATAAAGTGGGGTATATGCCCGGTCGTTTTTCGTTGTACCAGGATTTAAGTGTTGAAGAAAATCTGGATTTTTTTGCAACGATTTTTAATACAACTGTTGAGAAAAATTATCAGCTGATAAAAGATATTTATGTACAGATAGAACCGTTTAAAAAACGCAAGGCAGGTAAACTATCCGGCGGCATGAAACAGAAGCTGGCATTGTGCTGTGCATTAATTCATCGTCCCGTTGTTTTGTTTTTAGATGAACCGACAACAGGCGTTGATGCATTATCAAGAAAAGAGTTTTGGGAAATGCTGAAAAGATTGAAAGAACAGAATATCACGATACTTGTTTCAACACCATATATGGATGAAGCAGGCTTATGCGACCGCATTGGTTTGATGCAGCAAGGCAAACTGCTTTCTGTTGGCACACCAAAAGAAATTACATCATCATTCAAACAAACAATACTTGCTGTTAAAGCAGAAAATATGTATGCACTATTAAAGGATTTGAACGGATATGATGATGTGGAAGATGCATATTCATTCGGCGAGTATCATCATGCAGTGATGAAGGGAAATTATAATAAGGAAACGCTGCAAAATTATCTTGAGCAAAAAAGCAATGAACATCTTGTTATAAAAAATACTGAGGCTTCAATTGAAGACAGTTTTATGCAACTTATGAAGAAATAAATATGGCTAATGAAATCATCATATCAACAAACCAACTTACAAAACGTTTCGGCGATTTTATAGCGGTTGATCATATTTCATTTGATGTGTGCAAAGGCGAAATATTTGGTTTTCTTGGAGCGAATGGTGCAGGTAAAACAACAGCCATGCGTATGTTGTGCGGTTTGAGTTTGCCAACATCGGGCAAAGCAACCATTGCAGGATTTGACATTTACAAACAAACAGAAAATATTAAGCGAAGCATTGGTTATATGAGCCAGAAATTTTCTTTGTATGAAGATTTAACCGTGAAAGAAAACATTCGCTTTTACGGCGGCATTTATGGCAAGAGCGATAAGTTTATAAAAGATAAAACAGCAATATTATTACAACAATTGCATCTGGAGGAAGAAGCCAATAAACTTGTGGGTTCATTGCCGTTGGGATGGAAACAAAAGCTGGCATTTTCTGTTGCTGTTTTTCATGAGCCGCAGATTGTTTTTTTAGATGAACCAACCGGCGGCGTTGATCCTGTTACGCGGCGTGAATTCTGGAATTTAATTTATGAAGCATCGGCAAGCGGTATTACAATTTTTGTAACCACACATTACATGGATGAAGCAGAATATTGTAATCGTGTTTCCATTATGGTTGATGGCAGAATTGAAGCACTGGATAAACCTGTTGCGTTAAAAGAAAAATATCATGCGGCTTCAATGGATGAAGTGTTTTTGCAATTGGCACGTAAGGCAAGCCGTTCAGAATAATCAGCCACAAAAACATAAATGCACGAAGAAAAAAATATTGCAAAAATTTGTGTGTTAGAATCTTCATGGCAAAAAAATTAAATTATTAAAATTCCGCTTTAGGAGATAGGGGTATGAACCAGTTTTTCTCATTTATAAAAAAAGAATTTTATCACATCTGGCGCGATAAACGAACGATGTTTATCCTGCTTGGAATGCCCATTGTGCAGATCATCATTTTTGGTTTTGCCTTAAGCAATGAAGTAAAAAATGCAGAGATCGCAATATTCGATCAGTCAAAAGATGCAGCCAGTTCGCAACTCATCAGTCAGATAAATGCAAGTCAATATTTTACAGTTGTTGATATGCTGCATAATCCAGATGAAATTGATGAAACTTTTCAAAAGAACAAAGCAAAAATTGTGTTGGTATTGCCTTCAAATTTTGGAAATGATCTGAAACATTTAAACAATGCGCAGGTGCAATTAATTGCAGATGCATCTGATCCCAACACAGCTACAACGCTTATTAATTATGCAACAGCCATCATTAAAGATTATCAGCAACGTATTAATGCAACAACGCAAATTCCGTTGCAAATAAACACACAGGTGCGCATGTTGTATAACCCGCAGTTAAAAGGCGCTTACAGTTTTGTGCCCGGTGTTATGGCGATGGTTTTGATGCTCGTATGCACCATGATGACAGCCATCACCATTGTGCGCGAAAAAGAAACGGGAACTATGGAAGTTATGCTTGTGTCTCCTGTTCAACCTAAAAAAATTGTAGTGGCAAAAGCCGTCCCTTATTTATTATTATCCATCGTTAATATCATCAGTATTTTATTGCTAAGCGTGTTTGTATTGGGCGTTCCCATCAACGGCAGTATATTATTATTAATGAGTGAAAGTATTTTGTTCACCATCACATGTTTATCATTTGGTTTATTAATCTCATCGTTAACCGATTCGCAACAAACTGCCATGTTCATTGCATTAACAGGCATGTTTTTACCAACGATCATGTTAAGTGGTTTTATGTTTCCTATTGAAAATATGCCGTTGCCTTTGCGTGTATTATCGAACGTTGTTCCATCAAGATGGTTTTACCAGATTATAAGTGGAGTGATGATAAAAGGAATTGGCATTGCAGGTGTGTGGAAACAAACATTGATATTGGCAGGGATGACCTTGTTTTTATTGGCACTTTCGGTGAAGAAGTTTAAGATAAGGTTGGAATGAATTGATAATGGATAGTTGACAATTGCTAATTATAAGCAAAAGATAAAAATGCGCACATTAAAGTTTTTATTACAAAAAGAATTCCGGCAGATATTCCGAGATAAATCTATTCTGCGTATAATATTTATGATGCCTATGCTGCAATTGCTCGTATTGCCCTGGGCTGCAGATTATGAAGTGAAGAATATTAATCTTGCCGTTGTTGATAATGATCACAGCGATTATGCGCAAAAATTAATTTCAAAAATCACAGCTTCCGGATATTTTAAATTAGATACATACACGGCTTCTTATAAAGATGCGATGCATGAAATTGAAAATGATAAAGCAGATATTATTCTGCAAATACCTGCATCGTTTGAAAAAGATTTAGTGAAAGAATCTTCATCAGATTTATTCATTGCAGCAAATGCAATCAACGGTGCAAAAGCAGGGTTAGGCGCTTCTTATCTGCAAACTATCATACAAAATTTTAATAACGATATACGCTTGCAATGGATACAATTGCCGCGTTTCAACACAGAAACAAATATTAATGTTACCTATTCAAACTGGTTCAATCCATTAATGAATTATAAAACTTTTATGGTGCCGGGTATCCTTGTTTTATTGGTTACGATGGTTGGTTCTTTTCTCGCTGCAATGAATATTGTAAAAGAAAAAGAGATAGGAACTATTGAACAGATCAATGTAACACCGATAAAAAAATATCATTTTATTTTAGGCAAACTTATTCCTTTTTGGATATTGGGTTTATTGATATTAACCATTGGCTTTCTCATTTCCTATCTTGCTTATGGCATCATACCTGTGGGTAGTTTTTTTACCATTTACATTTTTGCCGCCTTTTATTTATTAGCGGTTTTGGGTTTAGGATTATTAATATCAACATATAGCAGCACGCAACAACAGGCAGTGTTGTTTTCATTTTTTCTCATTATGATATTTATTTTGCTAAGCGGGTTATACACGCCAATAAGCAGTATGCCAACATGGGCACAATGGATAACAAAACTTAATCCTGTTTCTTATTTTATTGAAGTGATGCGCATGGTGGTTTTAAAAGGCAGCAACCTTGCAGATATCAGTAAAAATATTTTTATTGTGCTGGGTTTTGCTGTTGTATTAAATACATGGGCAGTGATTAGTTACAGGAAAAGGGTTTAAACAATGGATAGTTGACAATGGACAGTTGACAATTGTAGGGTGATTAAGTAGTAGATTTTAATGATGAATTTTTTTTTGGAACAGGGTGTAATAACAGTAATCTTTGCGTTTACCTGCATGCCTGGCAAAGAACATCACACAGAGTTAAATTAATTTATCTCGTAACCAATTCTAATTTCAAAAGCCATATGAGCTCTTCTAATAAATCATTAATCCCCATTATTACTGCTTCGTCTGTTGGAACAATTATAGAATGGTATGATTTCTATATTTTCGGAAGCCTTGCTGCCATTATTGCCACAAAATTTTTTCCGCAAGGAGATGCCGTTGCTGCTTTTCTCGCCACTTTAGCTACTTATGCAGCTGGTTTTCTGGTGCGTCCTTTCGGCGCATTATTCTTTGGACGTTTGGGTGATTTAATCGGACGCAAGTACACGTTTATGATAACACTGCTCCTAATGGGTGGTTCTACTTTTGCAATCGGGCTAATACCTGGTTACAACACTATCGGCTTTTTGGCACCTGTAATTGTTCTTGTATTAAGGCTGTTGCAAGGGTTGGCTATAGGAGGTGAATACGGAGGTGCCGCCACTTTTGTTGCAGAACATGCACCTGCAAATCAACGTGGTTTTTTTACATCATGGATTCAAGTAACTGCGGTTTTTGCCTTTTTAATTTCACTTCTGGTTATTCAATCCTTCAAAAATATATTGAGCCCAAATGATTGGGAAGATTGGGGCTGGCGGCTTCCGTTTTTAGTTTCCATTTTTATGGTGGGTATATCTGTTTATATCAGAAGAAAAATGGCAGAATCGCCTCTTTTCGCACATGCAAAAGCAGAAGGAAAAACATCTGCAAATCCGTTAAAAGAATCATTTGGCAATAAAGCAAATTTAAAGGTTGTGTTATTGGCGTTATTTGGTGTAACGATGGGTGTAGGCGTAGTGAATGGGCCAATTTTTTTCTTTGTCCAAACTTTTTTACTGAAAACACTTTTTTTAGATTATAGCCAAGTCAATACAATCTTTATTAATGTGTTGCTAATAACATTACCTGCAAACATTATTTTTGGATGGCTCTCCGATAAGATAGGCCGCAAGCCCTTACTCTTACTCAGTTTATTTCTTGCGATAATATTTTTCCGCCCTATTTACGAACAAATGTATCAAA
>JBDTLW010000109.1:0-6456 GCA_039934575.1 Parafilimonas sp.
AACCAGTTGAGCGCTTCCATTAATTTTTTGTTCAACTGCAACAATTATTTTACCATCATGAGAAATATCAGGAGAAAAATATCTTGTATCTGAAGTAATTTTTTTTTCTTGTTTTGAACTAATATCAAGCAATCTTATTTCACCAAATTCTTTATTTCCCCAACGTGCATCAGGCTTATACGAAGCATAAATAATTTTTCCATTGTTGTAAGAAAAATAATCATCAGCAGCAATATCCTGCACTGAAATTTTTTCAGATATTCCATTTGTATGCCTTATTATAAATGCTGGAATAGTTTTATAGCTTTTCTGCAAAAAAATTACTGAACCATCTTCTGTGCTATATGGATATTTTTCATCAACTACATTATTTTTTTCTGTTGAATCAAGAAACCGCAGATCAGAAAGCGATTCATTTTTCCATTGATCCTGGTAATAACTGAATGCATCTTTTACAAATACATCAAAAGAAATATGCGCATATTTTTCCACTGCATGTTGCATAGGATAAAACAATGAATGAAATGCTGCTGCATCATGCGTTACATCTTTCCAAAAATCATCACCATATTTTTCTCTGCCATAAGCAACAAGCATATAACCCAAAGGATAATGATCAGGTACATAATTTTTATATGAACCATTGCGCAGCTTCATATAAGAATAATTCTTGTGCTGCAAATACAAGGTTTTATAACTGTTTAAGAATAAAGGCAGCCTGCCCCTGCCCTGCTCACTTAATAATGTTTCATTATACACAGCATCACCTTCAAAAAACCAATCCGGAATAGCCGCAGCATTCGCCAAAGCCTGACCATTTTCACCAAATAAAATATGCATTGTATGAGAAAGTCCAACATTAAAATTGGTGTACTGCTCCACATGCCTGTATTCATGCACGCTTAAAAGATCAGGCCAACTCATAGAGCCTAATTCAAAGGCATTCTGTTCTGGTGTAAGAAAAAATTCACTGCGCCATGGACCTAATGTAACAAACCCATTTGAAAAGATTGTTTGATTATGCAGCACGATACTTACTTTATGCAACCGGTTTCCAATAGTACTACCGTATTGCTGCTGTTCTTTTAATGTAATGTCTGCAATGCGTTTGGCAGTGCTATCCATGCCTGCAGGAAAAATAATACGTACGCTATCTGTGTTAACCTGTTTCCATTTTACAGTTGATGGTTCGCCGCCAAACTGCTGTGCATTTGCATAACAAAAAATAAAAATGAAAAGCAGAAACAGTATATAACGCATCAATGAATATTTATAAATAAAAAAACCACCACACGAATGTATGATGGTTGTATGTTTTTTAATCTTGCAGTTAAACAACAGGTTCATTTGTCAAATGCACTTTGGTCATTTGCAGGTACTGATTCTGCAATTGGTGTACATATTGTATTTGCGGATTAATGCGTTTATCATCACGATACCAAATATCCACACGGCTAAAATCATCAGGCTTTGATATCAGCATTCTGAATGTGCCTTTCTTATATTTTACAGAACCATCAGACATATCTTCCCTCAGGAAATTCATTTTGAGTAACGTTTCATTATTCACAGAAATCGGATATAGATTTTCTGTTTCAAACCAGGAATCCTGTACATCTGTTGCAAGACAAACCTGCTTTTCATCGCCATTAAGATTTACAACTTCCCCCTGCCACATCTTTCCTTCATAATCACCCATAAGAAAATCGCCCATTTTGATTTCATTAAATTTTATCATATAGCTTGTTTTTTACGGCAAAAAGATAGAGATTATTTTTAACGTGCGCTTATTTGATTACAATTTTTTTAAATTATTTTGTAAAAAATAATATGGATCAAAATTTAGCTTCCCCTGTTTGCACCAGTTGATCTCACTTTTTGTTTTGCACCTCCGGGTTTTGAATTAGCTTTTATAAATTTTGAACCATTATTTACCCCTGTTAGATTTTTGCCGGTTTTATTTCCGGACTTTTTGTTGTTTGTTGGCAATGACATAAGTAATTTTTTATTAATCAAAAATAAGCATTGAAAATAACAAAAAGAAAACACGAAGCAAATCGGCCTTGTATTTAAGTGTTAATAAGGAGAAGGAATTGTAAAATCAAAAATATTTACCCCAAAAACTAACAACCATAAGCAAACAAAATTTTATTCATTCATAAAAAAAATCGTTCTTTAAAACTTTTCATAGAGATAATTATTATTCAGGATGAAAGTTTTAAAGTTTGGCGGCTCATCTGTTGCCAATGCAGAAAATATTCAAAAAGTTGCAGACATTCTTATACAGAATAACGAGCCGCATATTGTAGTTGTAAGTGCATTGGGCGGTGTAACTGATGCCTTAATTGATACCGGAACACGTGCAGAAAAAAAAGATGAAACGTACAAAGATGTTTTGCAGCAGCTTGAAAAAAAACATTTGGATACTGCACGTGCTTTATTGCCGGTTATGCATCAAAGCAGTTGCTTAAGCATGATAAAACAACAGTTTAATGCACTTGAAGAAATTTGCAACAGCGTTTTTTATTTGAATGAATTATCGCTGCGCACAAAAGACCGCATCATTAGTTTTGGTGAGCTGCTTTCATCAAAAATTATTGCTGCTTTTCTTCATTCAAAAAATATAGATCATGAATGGCTTGATTCGCGAAAGCTTATAAAAACCAACAGCAATTATGGTTTTGCTGCTGCAGATTTTGAATCAACAAACAAACTGATTGAAGAAGCAATAACATTATCAGGTAAAAAAATATTTATAGCGCCGGGCTTTATTGCCAGCGACGATGAAGGCAATACTACTACGTTAGGCCGTGGCGGTTCTGATTATACTGCGGCTATTTTTGCTGCTGCAATTAATGCAACGTCATTGGAAATATGGACAGATGTAAACGGCATAATGACTGCAGATCCGCGGTGGGTAACAAATGCAAAAACCATCGAACGCATATCTTACCAGGAAGCGATGGAGCTTTCACATTTTGGAGCAAAAGTTATTTACCCGCCCACCATTCAGCCGGTGATGCATAAAAATATTCCAACGCTGATAAAAAATACTTTCCGGCCAAACGAAAAAGGCACAACAATAGAACAGCTTTCTCACTTAACTTCTGCAGATGGGGGATTCGGAATAATCACTGGTATTTCAAGCATAAATACAATTGCATTGTTAAGTCTTGAAGGCAGCGGTATGATTGGCATTCCGGGTTTTTCAAAACGCTTGTTTGAAGCATTGGCAAATGAAAAGATCAATGTAATTCTCATCACACAAAGTTCTTCTGAACATTCAATTTGTGTGGCAATAAATGCAGCTGATGCAGCAAAAGCTAAACACGCAGTTGATAAAACTTTTGAAATTGAAATAGCACAGAAAAAAGTTGAGCCTTTAAAAATTGAAGATGGTCAGTCTATCATTGCATTGGTAGGTGATAAAATGAAAAGTCATCCGGGTATAAGCGGTAAAATGTTTGATGCATTAGGAAGAAACGGTATTAACGTAAGAGCCATTGCGCAAGGTTCTTCTGAAAGAAATATTTCTGCAGTTATTTCATATACAGATATAATAAAAGCGGTAAACGTTTTGCATGAAGCATTCTTTGAATCTGCATACAAGCAACTGAATATTTTTATTGTTGGTGTGGGAAATGTTGGTGGTAAATTTTTGGGCCAATTACTACAGCAACAAAATTTTTTAGAACAGCATCTTAACCTGCATGCAAGAGTTATGGGTATTGCCAACAGTAAAAAAATGCTTTTTGCTGATAATGGGAATGGCATCAGTTTACAAACATGGGCAAAACAATTGCAGCAGGGCAATAACATGCACCTGGATAAATTTATAGAAACAGTTGTTGAAAAGAATCTGCGCAATTCAATTTTTGTTGATGTAACAGCAAACGAAGATGTAGCAAACATTTATGACAAGCTGTTATCAAAAGCTGTTTCTGTTGTTGCCTGCAATAAAATTGCTGCATCATCATCATACAAAAACTATTGTAATTTAAAATCTTTAGCCAAAGAATATAATGCATTGTTTTTGTTTGAAACCAATGTGGGTGCAGGCTTGCCGGTTATCGGCACATTGAATGATTTGCGCAGAAGCGGTGATATTGTACATAAAATACAAGCCGTTTTATCAGGTACATTAAATTTTGTTTTTAATAATTATGATGCCACAAAACCATTTGCAGAAGTAGTAAAACAAGCGCAGGATGAAGGTTATACAGAGCCTGATCCGCGTTTGGATTTAGGCGGCACAGATGTAATGCGTAAGATATTAATTCTTGCACGCGAAGCTGGTGAACAAATTGAAATGGATGATATTACTAATAATGGTTTTTTGCCTGCATCATGTTTTGAAGGAAGCGTTGATGATTTTTATAAAGAAATGTTGAAGCATGAAGATCATTTTAAGAAATTGTATGAAGCAGCAGGAGCTAAAAACTGTAAGCTAAAGTTTGTTGCAGAATATGAAAATGGCAAAGCTTCTGTTGGTTTAAAACATATTCCAAACGATTCAGATTTTTATCATTTATATGGAAAGGATAATATTGTTTTGTTTTATACGCAGCGTTATCCTGAACAACCATTAATAGTAAAAGGTGCAGGCGCCGGTGCTGATGTAACTGCTTCAGGAGTCTTCGCAGATATAATAAGAGTAGCGAGAGTATAGAAAGTCAAGCCCCAGCCCTAAAGGGAGTTATTCAGTCTCTCTAATTCAAGTTTATCTTTATACAATGAATTTTACTTACTCAAATAAATTTTTTCACTCCCCCTCAAGAGAGGGAGGTATGCATTATGGTGCTCACCCATTAATATTTAAAAGAGCTGAAGAATTAAGAAATAATATGACTCATGCTGAAGAATTATTATGGAACTATTTAAAAACGAATGAATGGAACTTAAAGTTTAGAAGACAACATCCGCTTTCAATGTATGTTGCAGATTTTTATTGCCACAAATTAAAACTCATTATTGAAGTTGATGGGGGAATACATGAAAATGAAGATGTAAAAAGAAACGATATAGAACGGGAAACTAATCTTAAAGACTTAGGTCTAAAAATTATACGATTTAAAAACGATGAGGTAATAACAAAATTGGAAACTGTACTTGAAACAATTAAGCATAAAATAAGCGAACTGCAAAACTCCCCTTCAGGGGCTGGGGGCGTACGTGTTCTTTCCCCTGCAACCGTTGCAAATATTGTTTGCGGCTTTGATATTTTAGGCTTGTGTTTGAATGAACCTTGCGATGCATTAACGCTTGAAATTTCTGATGAACCCGGCATTCGCATCATCAACAATGATGATTATGATCTTCCAACTGAAGCAGAAGAAAATGTAAGCGGTGCTGCTTTGCTTGCATTGCTTGAAGAAGCGAAAGACATAAAAGGTTTTACGCTCATCAGCAAAAAAAATATTATGCCTGGAAGCGGCATTGGCTCAAGTGCTGCAAGCGCTGCTGGCGTTGTTGTTGCTGCTAATCATCTTTTAAATAATCGTTTTACAAAAGAAGATCTGGTACGCTTTGCTATGAATGGAGAGAAGGTTGCGTGCGGTGTAAAACATGCAGATAATATTGCGCCATGCATTTATGGCGGCGTTACATTAATACGTTCTGTTTTTCCGTTGGATATTGTTAGTATTGATGCGCCGCCTTTGCATGTAACAGTGGTGCATCCGCAAATTGAAGTGCGCACATCTGATGCACGGCAAATACTAAAGCAACAGGTTTTATTAAAAGATGCTATTAAACAATGGGGCAATATTGCAGGACTTGTTGCAGGTTTTATTAAACATGATTATGATTTAATCAGCCGTTCTCTTGAAGATGTAATTATAGAACCTGTGCGCAGTATTTTAATTCCTGGGTTTGATGATATAAAAAAATCAAGCAAAGAAGCAGGCGCATTGGGTGGTGGTATATCGGGTTCGGGACCATCTATTTTTATGCTGAGTAAAGACGCACAAACTGCAACACATGTGGAAGCAGCAATGAAAAGTATTTATGATAAAATGGGTATCGCATATCATACATACGTAACAACAATAAATAAAGAAGGTGTGAAGATTGTCTGAACCGGGATTTTTAGGATTATATGATTTACAGGATTATTTTTTATTATGAAATCAACTGCATTACTACTATGATGCTTCGTTGTGTCACTCCCTTGTACTGCAACAATTCTATTCAGCATGAACTACTACAGCTTAAATAAAATTTCATCAACAGCAACTTTCGAAGAAGCAACTGTAAAAGGACAAGCGCCTGATAAAGGATTGTATTTTCCAGAATATATTCCAGCACTTTCAAAAGATTTTATTACAAACATTAAATCATTTTCAAAAGAAGAAATTGGTTTTGAAGTAATGAAACCTTTTGTTGGCGAAAGCATTCCGGATGATGTATTGCAAAATATTATTAATGAAACAATCAACTTTGATTTTCCTTTAGTGA
>JBDTLW010000110.1:0-6456 GCA_039934575.1 Parafilimonas sp.
TTTTATCCTGATCTCCCTGCGGTTGAAAATTGTATGTAAACGTGCTTAGATAACCGCCGTATAAAGTATCAATATCAAGCGGATAATATTTATCAAGCAAGCCTTGTTTGGCTGCATAATGCATCTGCAATTCAATTGTATCAAGGTTTGTTGTTTGTGCAAACAACGAAATTGTTACAAAAAATGCAACGGGTAGTAATTTCCATTTCATTGCGGCTTTTTTCATGTATGCAAATCAGTATATTTAATAAAAGGATAAGTATTTATATGCTTCGTCAATTACTTCGCAACTCCCATATCGTTAAAATGATAAGATAAATTTTTACATTTTACTATTCAAGCAATAACAAAAAGTGAATCATTTGCCTTTAAAATATATTTTAAGTGGGGTAAATTATTCTGACTTATTTATTCTCGCTGCCCAACCGCCGCCAGGCGCAAGGTGAATACTGATCTTATCTCCGGAAGAAATAGTGATAGTTTCTTTTTTATAATCAGTTGCATTACGATCTGCATTCACGCCATCTTTAAAAATTTCAGCAGTATATCTTCCCGCAGGAAGAAATGAAAAATCCAGTGTAATATCTCTCGCACTCCAATTACTCATCACACCAATAAACCAATCATTTCCTTTACACCTTGCAACAGCAACATATTCTCCAACTTTACCATCAAGCGGAACTGTTTCATCTCAGGTTGTTGGCGTTTTCGCAATAAAATCTGTACACTCCTGTTCCTTCATATAAATAGTTGGATTATCAGAAAGCATTTGCAAAGGCGCATAAAAAACAACGTATTCGGCAAGCTGATTGCAGCGCGTACCTTTTGCCATTGGATTATTATTAATCGGTCTGAAATCCGCCTGCGTTGCATTGCGAAAGGCACCCGGTGTGTAATCCATAGGACCCGCCATCATGCGTATAAAAGGGATGCTTGTGGTGTATTGCGGCTGATCTTCATTCGCCCATTTAAAATTCTCCAATCCTTTCACACCTTCATACCCGATAACATTTGGATAAGTGCGTTGCAAACCTGTTGGTTTATATATGCCATGATAATCCACCATAAGTTTATTCTCTGCTGCTTTCTTCGCAATAGCATAAGTTGATGCAACAACTTTTTCATCATCACGATCAAAAAAATCTATCTTAAATCCTTTTACACCCATTTTTGAATACATAGGAAATGCTGCATCCATTTGTCTCGTTATATTATACCATGTTGCCCAAAGTATAACGCCAATATTTTTTTGTTTTCCATAATCAAGAATCTCCTGCAGGTTGAAGTCAACCGGTTTTATTTTTAAAAGATCGAAAGCTTCAGACCATCCTTCATCAATAACTATATAAGACAATTTATTTGCTGCAGCAAAATCAATATAATATTTATAGGTTGATGTATTGATGCCCGCATGAAAGTCAACGCCGGTAATATTCCAGTTGTTCCACCAATCCCATGCAACAAGACCAGGTTTTACCCATGAATAATCATCTATTTTTGGTGCCGAAGCTAGCTTTTGAACAATATCATTATTTAATAAATCTTTATCATGTTCAGCAATAGCAACAATACGCCAGGGAAAATTTCTTGTACCATTTGTTACAGCAATATAATCTGCTCTTTCTGTTGGAATAAGATTTCTTTCCACCAAATGCGCAGCAGTTGGATAAGGCGCAAACACAGCTTTCAAACCTTTTTGCGTTTCATTTAAATAAAGATACATACCCGGGTAATTTTCTAAATCCGCTTCCAGTATTTCTGCTTTTTTGCCATTGCCTAAATCAACTAATAGAGGGAGAAAAGCAAGCGAGTCTTTTGGAAAATCTGACAATGTTATATGATGATATAAAGCTTCAAAAGATGAATTAAAATTTTGTCCATCACGATAATCCGATTGAACAGGAATAAAAGCGCTATCATCATTTGTAAAATTGAAATTGGCAGTTTCATTTTTTATAATGATGCTGTCTTTTTTCTTTGCAAAGAAACGATACGCAACAGCATCATTATATACCCTGAAAATAATTCCATAATCACTTTTACAATTTAAAGTAAGCTGGTTGTAATCATCAGCAATAGTTGATTTTATATAATTGATTGCATTGATAATATTATTTACTTTTTCTGTTTTGGAAGATGTAATAATCGCATTATCACCCAACACTTCATTTTGCAACTGCATTGATATAACCGAAGGCTCAATTATCGGCTGATCTTTATCTTTTACTGACCATAATATTTTATCACCCGCTTCTATATGCAAGCTTATATTTCCATCTAAAGAGCTTACATCAAAAGTTTTTATTTTTTGTGCAAACAACACAAAAGAAAACAGTAGAAAAATAAGACTTAATAAATAATATTTCATTTGAATTTATTTATCGGTTAACTAATAATTGATGTTTAGTGATTTTATAAACCCTGATAGTAAATCAATCCATTGTCTCAAATGCTGTTTCTCTTATAATGTATGATGTCACTTACATCATCAGGGCTTATTTTAGCAAGTTAATCATTACACCAATTTGTTTTGGCAATAGTATGAGTAAATCAACATTTAACTACAATACTTTTTTATCTATTTTTAGTATTTTTATACTTTACATTATTAAAAAATATCCGTAACTGTATTGTTACCAATATATTTCTGCAAAGAGAAACTTTGCTAATATTTTTTTGCTGTAATTATGATAAATATTGTTATTTTTCAACAAACTAAATAAGTAGTACCATGCCAGCCAAATTGCTGCGTGAAATAATTCCGCTCACAACAAACGATTGCTTTACCATCTTTTCGAGAACCAAAGAGAAATTTGATTTTCCTCTGCATAATCACGAAGAGTTTGAACTGAATTTTATTCAAAATGCAAAAAATGCACAACGCATCATTGGTGATCATATTGAAGCGATAGATGACTATGAAATGGTGTTGGTGGGTCCCAATCTGCAGCATGGCTGGTTTAATCATAAATGCAAAAGCAAAGAAATAAAAGAGATCACCATTCAATTTCACCGGGATCTTTTTGATGATAAATTTCTGTGCCGGAACCAGATGCACTTTATAAAAAATATGTTTGAAAAATCTTTGCGCGGTGTTTTATTTTCCAGAGAAACGATTATCAATATTGTGCCACGGCTTATTGTGCTTACCAAAAAACACGGGTTTGATTCAGTGCTTGAACTTATGTCTTTACTGCATGATCTTTCCATTTCACGAAACATAAGAATTCTGTCTGATTCATCTTTCAGCAGTATGGAAAGTTTTTCTTATGGAAGCCGACGAATTGAAAAAGTAATCGAATACATTAATCATAATTTCTCAAAAAATATCAGCCTTTCAGAAGCAGCACACATTGCTTCCATGACGGATATTTCTTTCAGCAGATTTTTCAAAACAAGAACAGGAAGAACATTTATTGATACGGTGAATGAAATAAGATTAGGTCTCGCATCCCGCATGCTGATTGACACAACTAATAATATAACAGAGATCGGTTATAAATGCGGGTTCAATAATATTTCAAACTTCAACAGAATTTTTAAAAAGAAAAAAGGCTGTACACCAAAAGAATTCAGAGATGCGTATAACGCTTATGGTACAAGAGCCTTTATTTAAATCAGTATATGAACGAGGTAGTTATAAAACACACCCAAGCCCGGGTGTTTTACCCAACAGCGCCCGTCTTTATACACCAAACTTTTCAATTCAGGTATTAGCTGTGCCAAGTTCAAAATTAAATTCAACAAGCGTTTCCGGCCTGGTAAAAATCTGAAATTTAATTTCCATTAATTTTAATGTACTTAATAAAAGCTCTCTTTTTGATGGATCACGGATATCATCAAAATTGATAATTAGTTCCATGGGATATGTTGTTTTTGAAAGAAATGCGTAACAAATATAAGATTTATTTAAATATAGAAAGGGTTCATTTGTTTTTTTAAATTGAAGCTGTTTATACTGCACTATTTTAGCTATTATTTTTAACAACGTTTAATGAAGTTATTACAAATGATCCTTGCAGGTTTTTTATTTGTTTGTTTGATTGGCTGCACAAATCATCAATCATCAGGCAGTACAAAATCTGGTCAAGCTAATACAATAAATATTTCAGCAGTTACTGATGCACCTGATAGTTTTCCTGCAGGAAAAATTATTAATAATGTTGTCTGCAAAGATGATACAACACAATCTTACAGTCTATATATTTCTTCATTCAATAAAACAAATGCCGTTATATATTTTTTTGATCCACATGCAGATGGTGCATTGCCTTTAAAAAAATACAAAGCACTTGCAGATGAATATAATTTCATATTGATAGGAAGCAACAACTCAAAAAATGGTAACGATTGGCAAACAACAGAGACTATTTGGCAAACTTTATTTAACGATACACGATCCCGTTTACAATTTAATACGAACAGAATTTATACCTGCGGATTTTCGGGCGGTGCAAAAGTTGCAAGCTATATTGCTATGCATCACAATGAAGTAAAAGCAGTGATAGCAAATGGCGCAGGCTTGCCGGATGAAGCAACCGTGGGAAATTTTAATTTCAGTTTTACTGCTGTTGCCGGCAAAGGCGATATGAACATGACCGGTCTTGTTGCCGTTAATAATGAGCTTGATAAAACAAAAACAAAACATCGCATTATTTTTTTTAATGGCAAACATGAATGGGCACCTGAAACTACTATGCGCATTGGTTTTGCAGGTTTGCAATTTGACGCGATGCGAAATAAACTTGTTGCAAAAAATGATTCATTCATTAATACATATATCAATAGCAGTAAAAAAAGAATTGATTCATCTGTAAATAAAAATAATTGGATACAGGCTTCAAATGAATGTATGCTTTCTATTAATATGCTTGATGGGCTAACGGATGTAAGCTGGTTTAAAGAAAAAAATAATGCTATCATAAATAATACAGCATACAAAAATCAGCTTCAGCAACAACAGCAATTATTTAGCATTGAGCAAAACAAAAAAGCAGAATTCAATGCGCATTTTCAGCAGGCTGATATGAATTACTGGAACAAGACAATTAATGATCTTTATGAAAAATCAAAGGCATCAACTGCAGAAGCGGCCATGTACCAAAGACTGCTTGCTTATTTATCATTAGCGTTCTATTCCATCAGCAATCAGCTTATCAATAACAATCAAAATAATGAGGCAGCATATTTTGTAACACTGTATAAAATGGCTGATTCTGCAAACAGCGAAGCCTGGTATTTTTCAGCCATACTTGATGCAAGAAATAATAATGCTAAAGCAGTCAATGATGATTTATTAAAGGCTGTTTCTGATGGCTTTAATGATACAAACAGAATGCTGCAACAACCGGAATTTCAAAACCTGAAATCTGAAATAGATTTTGCTTCCATTGAAAAAAAAATGAAGTTGAACTGAATGCTCAAACTTATTCTTTCATGGGCAAATAAGTTATAAGATAATATAACACCCAGGCGGCAACGCCGATTATTAAAATCCATACCCAGGAAGGAATAGTTTGAGGTGTTTCACTTCCTTTAATTAAAAATGTTTTTTGATTACCCTTGCTGTAAGCGTTTATCATAATTGGTAACACTCCATCTACGATTGCATTTTCTTTAATACCTTCTATAGAAATAGCCGGTCCGTTTTTTACTTCAAACGGAATAATGCGAATGCCTTCTTTTCCGGTAGGATCTTTACTTATAATTTTCAGGGTGTGTTTGCCATCAACCATTTTACGGGTATCCAATTCAAAATTTACCGGAGAAATAAATTCTGCTATAGGCTTTGGCTCTTCATCTAAAAAGATAAATATGTTACTCTCATCTTTCATCTAATCGTTGTTTAAAATAAATCTTTTAATATGATTTGTTGATTGTTCACCCGGGCGTATCAACCATTTTACAGAATAGAAAAGTGTATAGAGAACAATTGCTACTGTTATTGAAACTATAACATAGTCCCAGTTACTGTCAGGTCCGCCGCCATGTGTTATTCCCTGTAATATTTTTGGTTGTTGCTTTTCACAGGCAGGACATGCAAAAATTTTTGTGCCAACAAGCATCAACATAATTAATACTGCGGTTATTTTTTTATAACCAGGTTTGTTTAATTGTAAGGCTTTAATAAATGCTTTCATTTCAAAATGTTTTATATACGCGGCTATTATTTTGCAGGAGCAATTTTTACACTATCCATTAATTTTTTTATTTCATCCGGTGTAACTTGTTTCGCATTGTTTCCCCAACTTGATCTTTCATGATTCATGATAGCTGAAATTTCATCAGCAGTCAAATTATTCAAAGTGCCTACTGCAGGCATGGGGCCGAAACCTTCCTGGATACGGCCGGTATAACCATTCATTATTATGTTCACCATTAATGCAGGATCATCATCAGTAACTACCTTACTGCCCTTTAGCGGAGGAAATGCTCCTTTTAAACCTTCACCATTTT
>JBDTLW010000111.1:0-6445 GCA_039934575.1 Parafilimonas sp.
CCATAGCAACAATTTCAAATGCAATGGATGTGGGCAATCCGAGCAATTTTATTAGGGTACTTGAATTATTTCATCAACAGCTAAATCATTTAAAAAATATTTTAAGCAGTTACAGTGTTAATGATGCTGCGACAAAGGCAACCATCAGCGAAGTTTTCAATCAATATAATTATGCATTAGATCCGCACGGCGCTGTTGGTTATTATGCATTGAATGAATACTTATCACAACATGAAAATTATAAAGGATTTTTTTTAGAAACTGCGCATCCTGTAAAATTTCCTGAAACAGTTGAAGAAGCAACCAATACAAAAATTGAAATTCCTGAAAGCATTAAATATTTATTTGACCAGGAGAAACAAAGTATAAAAATGGAAGCTTCATTTTCTGAGTTTAAAGAATGGTTGATGAGTAAGTAATTTTAAAAGGCGTATGATCGATCTGGAACATATCTCATTCGAAAAACTATCCAAAATTTCGTACAAATACCTCTACGAGCAGCAAGATATATGCAAGCAGGAATACAAAATTGGTGAGTATGAAAATTGGTTTTATGATCAAAGAACAGGTGAGTTAACATTTAGCAATAATGGTAAAACAAAACTTCTTATAGATTATGAGGAAGTCGGATCTGTTTCCGAAGTAACAAATACTTTTCTTTGGGCTTGGGAAAATCCGCATCTTGAAGAGAAAATAAAATCGCAAATCATTCGAGTGAAAGAATACGGACTGAAAAGAAGTTTCGAAAAACTTATAACGCCTAAATGGGAAGCAGATCAATATGATGGATGGGAAATGACAGCGATATCTTCATTTTTGCTTAAAACTAAAGGAGCGTATAGAGTGCCTTCAATAGAAAATGAGCTCTTTTCATTTATGATCTTTAAAAGAATTCGCTGGACTAATTAACTTTCACTTGAATAACATCACTCAAAATCCGCGTACAACAAATACTTTTTTCTTATTTGTTTGAATTTATCTAAAGCAGGTTGCCAGCTTGCACGAATTTCTGCTTCTGTTTTTTCATCTTTCAATTGCTCCATCAACGTTGAATTACCTGCGAGCTTATTAAAGAAATAATCACCTGTTTTTGGTTTGATAAAGAAATTATTTTTATCAGGAAATAATGTATACGCATCAATTAAATATTGCAAGTCTAATTTTTTATCATCAGCTTTTATATCGCTTACATTCCAGCCATAACAAATTTGATTTACATATTTTGGAGATGTTGCTCCTTGTTTTGAAACCGGCGTAAATGCATACATTGTTTTGGTTAAAGATGGCGCTCCGAAAATTTGAAAAGGTTCATCAGTTCCTCTGCCTTCACTTATGTTTGTGCCTTCAAAAAAGCAAGTGGAAGGATACCAATAAACTGAACCCATATCTGGCAAGTTTGGCGATGGTTTTACAGGCAATTCATATTTGCTTTTGTGATCATAATTCTGGCATTTAATCACCAAAAAATGAAAGGCTGTGTCAGCAGAATTTTCTGCAAAATTTTTATACCACGCATATTTTTTATTTGCTGCATCTGAGGTTAACCAACCTTCACCGGCAATCATCATGGCATATTCACCAATCGTCATTCCGTACACAACAGGTATGGGTTGCATGCCAATAAAACTTTTATAATTTGTATCTAAAACAGGCCCGTCAACATAAAAGCCATTTGGGTTTGGACGATCCAAAATCATTAATGGTTTGCTGTTTTCAAAAGCTGCTTCCATAAAATATTGCAGCGAAGAAATGTATGTATAAAAGCGAACGCCAACATCTTGTATATCGAACAGCAAAACATCAATATCTTTTAAATCATCCGCTGTTGGTTTATTCTTTTTTCCATACAAAGAAATGATAGGAATATGCGTTGCTGAATCAAAAGAATTTGTTGTTGATGCACCTGCATCTGCATTGCCCCGAAAACCATGTTCGGGCGAAAATATTGTTGTGATGTTTACACCAAGTTTTAATAAAGTATCAATGAGATTTGTTTGATTGATAACTGAAGTTTGATTGGCAAAAACACCCACACGTTTTCCTTTTAATAAGGGAACATATACGCTTGTTCTGTAAGCACCTGGAATTATTTGCTGCATTGTATTTTGACCACAACAAAACTGCAGACAGCAAACCATTATTAAGAATCCTATTAATAACTTCATCCAATAAAATTAGGGTTGAAAAAATAAAATGAGTTAAATAAATACTGCTGCAGTTATGTTTAAATTCTTCTTTAAAAATTTGCGCTATATAATTTTTAATTAAAATTTTTTAAACGTATTTTTCCAAAAAGATTTTATGCAAACGATTCTTGTACCTGTTGATTTTACAGAAGCAGAAATACATACTGCTCAGTATGCAATTCATTTTGCAAAGCAGGTTGGTGCTGCAAAAATTATTTTGTTTCATGCAATAGATAATTATATAGAATCTGACAGTGAACTGAAAACTATAGACCTGGGCTGGGAATTTTATGATCATGTAGTAAAAGAAAGACAAGAAGACCTGGATAATTTTCGCGATAAACTTTTGCAATACGATTCATCTGTTACGCTGGAAACGCAATGTGTAGCCCTGCGTCTGCTCGATATGATAAATGATGTGTGCAAAGATCTGAATATTGATATTATAATAACGGGCAGAGTATATAAGGGTGAACTTACAGAAAGTCTTTTTGGAAGTAATATTATTGCGCTGGCAAATAGATCTGAAACGCCGATGATCATTGTTCCATCGGAAGCAGGCTTTAATTCAATTAACGAAATTCTCTTTGCTTATGATTTTAACACACAAACGGAAACAATATCTTCAGCATGTATAAAAGATATTTTTGATAAAACAAAAGCAAAGATTTTTGTGCTGCATACAGAAGCGCAGCAAACCAATAAACCGCAACCGTCTCAGTTGGCAAATAAAGAATTTTCTGCACTGATTGATCTATACAATCCTGAATATCATAACCTGCCTTCAGAAGATTTCAGGCTTGCAATAAATGATTTTGTATCTGATAAAAAAATTGATCTAATCATCACCATTCCAAAAAAACAAGGATTGTTTGAAGGACTTTTCAAAAAAAATTATACCAAAGAACTTGCGTTCCATACACATGTTCCGTTAATGGTTTTGCATTAGTGTTTTGCTATGATCTTACGATAAATATTTTCCAACAATCGGTACTCTTCTGCCTACGCCAAATGCTTTTTCTGATATGCGGATAATGGGGCAAAATTGATTACGCTTATATTCATTTGTGTTCACCAATTTTAAAATGCGGTCAACCAATGCTGCATCAAAACCCAATTCTTTTATTTCAACAGGTCCTAATCTGCGTTCAATATATTGATATAAAATTGTATCAAGAATTGCATAATCAGGTAAGCTGTCTGTATCCTTTTGGTTTGGTCTTAATTCAGCGCTTGGCGCTTTGGTTAAAATATTATTTGGTATGATCTCATTATCGCGATTGATAAATTTAGCCAACGCAAAAATTTGTGTTTTATAGCAATCGCCTAACACACTTAAGCCGCCCGCCATATCTCCATAAAGAGTTCCATAACCTGTTGCCAATTCACTTTTATTTGAAGTATTCAATAAAATGTAACCGAACTTATTTGCAATAGCCATTAATAAATTTCCACGCGTTCTGCTTTGAATATTTTCTTCTGCAACTGAAAAAGGCAGATCCTTAAAAACAGGTTTCAATGTTTGTAAAAAATCTTCATAAATAGAATCTATCCGGATAATGTCATACGGATTGCCAAGATTTTTACTAAGTTGTTCCGCATCACTTACAGAATGTTCACTTGAGTATGGCGAAGGCATCAATATCGCTCTTACATTTTCTTTGCCTAATGCTTCGCAGGCAAGCGTTAAAACAAGTGCACTGTCAATGCCACCTGAAGAACCAAGTATTGCTTTTGTAAAACCCATCTTTTTAAAATAATCGCAAATGCCTAAAAGCAATGCTTCATGTATCATTTCAAGATTTAGTTCAGGTTGAAAATCTTTTATTTCAAGTTCAGTATTTGGCAAATATTCAGCGCGTTCAATTATTGCAGAATCAATTGTTCCATCATCATTCAACACAATAGTTTCAAATGCTTCTTTAAACATGGGCAACGTTTTGCAAAGATTTCCATCTTTATCAAATACAAGCGAGCCGCCATCAAAAACAACTTCTGTCTGGCTGCCAATTGTATTGCAATAAAACATCGGAAGCTTATATTTCAACACATTTAATTTGATGGTTGCTTTCCTATCTTCATTATGTGTGTAATCAAACGGCGAAGCGCTGATATTTATCATTACATCAGGATTTTGCTGCATCAAAATATCCATTGGGCAAATGCGGTATAAAGGATTATCACCCAAATTCCAGATGTCTTCACAAATGGTTATCGCAAGTTTCTTTCCTTTAAATTCCACCACATTCCAATTAAATGAAGGTTCAAAATAACGGTATTCATCAAACACATCATACGTAGGTAATAATGTTTTGTGTATCTCAGCTTTTACTTCTTTTTCATACAAAAAAAATGCAGCGTTAAATAAATCCTTTCCATCAAATACAGGATTACGGGCCGGTGAACCAACCAATACTGCAATGCCATCTGCATGAATTTTTATTTCATCAATGGCTTTATAACATTTATTAATAAAATCGCTGAACTCAACAAAATCTCTTGGCGGATAACCACAGATACATAATTCGCTGAACACAATTAAATCTGCGCCTTCTTTTTTTGCTTGTTTTATTGCAGCAATAATTTTAGCCGTATTACTTTCAAAATTGCCGATATGATAATTTTGTTGCGCTAAAGAAATCTTCATATTTAATATTTCAAGGCAAAGTTCGTTCTTATAAAAATTATTAACAACTTGCTTTCGTTACCAAGTATTTATTTGCGTTATGAAAATTTTTTATACTGCTGTTTTTTGTTTGATCTTGTTTTCGTGTAAAAATGAAAAACCTGCACCTGATGTTTCTAATATAAAAGTTGAAGTGCAATTGAAAAGGTTTGATAAAGATTTATTTTCTGTTGACACAAATAATATTTCTGCTTCGCTTAATACACTGCAAGAGGAATACGGCAGTTTTCTGAATGATTTTTTATACAACATCATGGTATTGCCGCCGCAGCCTGACAGCGTTGCACAAAAAATAAAAATGTTTTTGCACGACTATCGTTTTGTGTATGATACAACGCAAAAATATTTCAGCGATTTTAATGACGGATTTACACAAATAAAAAAAGGATTGCAGTATGTAAAATATTATTTTCCTGAATATAAAATACCGGAAAATGTTATCACTTTTATAGGTCCTGTTGAAGGCTATGCAAACGTATTAACGCAAAGTGGTTTGGCTGTTGGTTTACAACTATATCTCGGGCAGAATTTTCCTGTGTATCATTCTGATTTTATTTCTGAAGTGTACCCTGATTATCAGCAGCGAAGATTTGAAGCAGCTTACATTCCTGTTAATTGCATGAAAAATATTATCAGTGATATATATCCTGAAAAAAACGGAAGCAGTCCATTGGTATATCAAATGATTGATGCAGGCAAGCGCTTATACATGCTTGATCATTTTTTGCCGCAACTTGCTGATAGTTTAAAAACCGGTTATACTCAACGGCAACTAAATGGTTGTTATGACCAGGAAGCTGAAATATGGAATTATTTTGTGCAGAATAATTTGTTGTTTATTACAGACCAGATACAAACAAGAGATTATATGCAGGATGGACCTTATACCGAAGTTTTCGGCAATGCTTCACCGGGATTTATTGGTCAGTTTGTTGGCTGGCAAATTGTAAAAAAATGGATGAGTACGCATGAAGAAACTTCATTATCACAATTAATAAATATGCCGGAGAAACAGATATATGATGAAGCGAAATATAAGCCGAGATAAACTCATCCCAACCCTTCTCCAAAGGAGAAGGGCAAAGCCATCTTAAATAATTTAAAGATTACTTTGTTTTGCTGGTCTAAGTGTTTTTCTCCGGAAAGGCTTTCCAATAATTAACGAATAACTAATAATTAATACGTTTTCAAAATCCCTATCTTGCAGGCTTCATAATTTATACCAATGGCTCAAATAAAAAAACAATCACCACAACAAAAACAAACACCTGCTGTAAAAAAAACTGATACGCACATGCCTGCATTTTTTACAAAAGAGAATTATAAATGGATGGCGATTGGAGGAGCAATAATTATTTTGGGTATGATATTAATGAGTGGGGGCAAAAGCCAGGACCCAAATACATTTGATCCCAAAGTTGTGTATAGCGTAACACGTGTTACCATTGCGCCCATTTTAATTATCGGCGGATTACTGGTAGAATTATATGCTATTCTTCGTAAACCGGTACAAAAAACAGATGCATAAAACCTGCGCTCGTACAGCGCTTTTTTTATTTTAACCAAAGCCACT
>JBDTLW010000112.1:0-6432 GCA_039934575.1 Parafilimonas sp.
GGTCCCTGGTTGCCTTCCTGTCCATCAAAAATATTCCGTGCAAATTTTCCTTTTGAAATGGCGCCGGAGAGCAATGTTATTCCTTTTATATTTTGTGTAATGTTGTATCGTTGCTGATAAGACAGACCTTGTAATCTTTTATAGAATTTCAGAAAGTAATTTTGATCTTGTCTTAGATCAATATCGCCCAGATCCATTTCCCAATTCTTTTTACTGAACTGAAGCAACACTTTATCAAACTCATTTAATTGTTGTGTTGTGCCATCAGGTTGAATAGGAATATTGTTATCTGTAATGGCTGCATTTAGTTGTATGCTGTCGCCGATATAACCACTTAACTGAAGATTTAATTGCGAATTAAAAACAGCATCCTGCGTATTTCCTATGCTGATGCTTCTGCCAAAACTCCCGTTATAATTCAGCTTGCCAAAATTTAAAAAACCTTCATCTGTTTTTTTATTAAGCGAAGGCGCTATTGGAATAAAATTGTTTTTAATACTGTCGTAACTGTATCGTTGTGTAACTGCATTTAATTTTTTATTAAACACGCGATATATTATTTGCACGCTGTCAACCGGCAATTGTTTTTTAAAAAACAGTGTTGCATTCAGCCAATCCAAACTATAAAATGATGTATCAAATCCTTCAACAAAAAAAGTGTTGGGCACAATGCTTAATGAATCAATTTTAATAATATTATTTGTGGATATTTTTTTGCTGCGCAGATTTGAAAGCTGCGCTGCAGCAGGCAAAGCAGTTATTGTTATTAAAGAAAATAATATCAGTCTTGCAACACTCAAACAACCAATTTTAGATTAAACTATTATGCAGTAAAATTATTGTTTGAATTGTAACTCATCAATACATCGTTTCAAATTAAAAATAAAATAGTAAAGCGGTTGCTAATGAGCAATGAAACGATGCTATAAAAAATTCATTATTATTACAAAAAATATCTTTTAAGAAGACAACAAACTTGAAAGTTGAAGCAGTTCGTTACGTTTATATAATTTTTCAGGTTCATCAAAACAACAGGCAAGTTCTCCAAGCAAAACCTGAATTACTTTCACGGCATTTAAAGGCTTGAAATAGGAGGGAACAGGCGGCACATTTATGCGTTTAAAATAATTCTCTACATCCTTATGTGTGAAGGGCTGACCTGTTGTTGCATCCACATAAAAATGAATTTTCTTTTGCGGGTTGCCGCTGTAATTTCCGGCATCGTAATCTTCATTAAAGAATGCGAGTACAAATTGGCGCGGAATATTAATTGCTTTTACGGGCATTGCTAATAATTCTGCAAGCACCAGATACAGAATGCCGTTTGAAAGCGTGTTCCCTTTTCTTGTTTGCAAAACTTTATGCATGAAAAAATCATCAGGGTTCAGATAAGCCACTTCTGCACCTTTAAGATTATAATAATTATATACAATACTTGAGATAACATTTGCCTGCTCGAGCGGTGTAAGAAAACTATTTAGTTCAAGCCAAACATTGCGGCGTATTTTTTCTATTTCCTGTATCACCGGCGAAGTTTGCAGATCAGGATATTGAAAACGTGCAACAAGCAAAGCACCAAATAAAAGATCATGATATGCACTGTCCCGCCATTCAGTTAAATCGGTAACAAGATCAGTATAATGCAGGCGGTGAATAATCATTTCAATACGTTCCTGTATGGCTGCGCTGATGGTATTTTCCCAAAGATTTTCAAGATTAGGAATGATGCCTTTACCATAATCAACAATGCGTGTGCTTACTGTTGAAAACACTTCTTCATCAGGGTCATCAATCAACGTGAGCAAAGCAGATATTTCAGAATTCTGATTCATAAATCAGCCACAAACTAATAACTTTTTAATTGTTGTGTATTAAAATTTAATACAGGTATGTGAATAAATAAACACTGCCTGTATTAATGAAATTGCTTCTTGTTTTAATACAATATCTTATATAGTAAAATACGAATAAAACTGCAGAAAGAATACTCAGGATTTCTTTTTTTTGCGTGCAGTTTTTTTAGGCGGATTTGCTTTTAAGTGTTCAATGATCTGCTTTGCTTCTTCAACAGATAAATCTGCTGCACGCTCTTGTTGTTCTTTTGAAAGTTTATAATTACGCAAACCTTGTTTTATATACGGTCCGTAAGGCCCACGCAGAATTTGTATCTTTTCTTTTTCAAAAACTTTTATAGTGCGTTCCTCTTTTGCCTGTCGTTTTTCTTTTACAATGGGTATTGCTTCTTCAAGTGTAATGCTATACGGATCATTTTCTTTATTTAAAGAATAAAACTTTTTATCGTGTGCAATGAAAGGTCCGAAGCGCCCGATATTTACTGTTACATCTTCATTTTCAAATGAGCCTAAATTCCTTGGCAGCCTGAACAATTCCATAGCTTCTTCTATGTTTATTGTTTCAATGCTTTGCGTTGATTTAAGTTTTGCAAAACGAGGCTTTTCTTCTTCATTCACTTCACCTATCTGCACCATTGGACCATAACGACCCATGCGTGCGACAACTTTTTTCCCTGATGCGTCATCAACGCCCAATTCTCTTTCACCTTTTATACGTTCTGCTGTTTCCAGCGTTTTTTCTACATCTGCTTTAAAGGGTTTATAAAAATCATCTATCGTTCTTGTCCATTGTTTTTTACCATCTGCTATTTCATCAAAATCTTCTTCAATTTTTGCAGTAAAACCATAATCCATAATATCTGAAAAATATTCTTTCAGAAAATCAGTTACTACTAATCCAAGATCGGTAGGAAATAATTTAGAACGCTCTGCACCCGTTGTTTCCTGCTCTGTTTTTTTGCTGATATTATTTTGCGTTAATATCAACACACGATAATCTCTCAGCATACCTTCCTTATCACGTTTTTCTACATAACCTCTTTTTAATATCGTTGAAATAGTTGGCGCATACGTGGAAGGTCTGCCAATGCCAAGCTCTTCTAATTTTTTTACAAGCGATGCTTCTGTATATCGGGGCGCTGGTCTTGTAAAGCGCTCAATTGCTTTTAATTCATTCAGCGATAAAGACTGCCCCACAGCAAGCGGCGGCAACATACCTTCCGTATCTTCTTCTGCTACATCATCATCATCTTTATCTTCCATGTAAACTTTTAAAAAGCCATCAAACTTTAATACTTCACCCTGCGCCGTTAATTCCTGTTTGTTGGTTGAGATAGAAATTTTCGCTGTTGTTTTTTCAAGTTCTGCATCACTCATCTGGCTTGCAATGGTACGTTTCCATATCAGTTCATACAACCGTTTTGTATCCGCATCATCAATGCTTGTATTATCAATATATGTTGGACGAATAGCTTCATGAGCTTCCTGCGCATTTTCATTTTTATTCTTGTATTTGCGCGGCTGTAAATATTTATTTCCGTATTGTTTGCCAATGTTTGAATAAATATCATTCAATGCGGTATCACTCAAACTAACACTGTCCGTACGCATGTATGTAATGTTACCGCTTTCATATAATTTTTGTGCAAGCACCATAGTTTTACTTACACCATAACCAAGTTTGCGGCTTGCTTCCTGCTGTAATGTTGACGTAGTAAATGGCGCTGACGGAGATTTTTTTGCAGGCTTTACCTGTATATCATTCACAGAATAATTTGCACTGATACAGCTTTGTAAAAAAGCTTCTGCATCTTCTGCATTTTTTTGGCGGCTGCCTTCTGCTTTAAAATTTACATTTTTATTATTAATGTCCCGCGCGCTGAAAACAGCTTCTATTTTAAAACTGCTTACTGCAGTAAATGCATTTATTTCTCTTTCTCTTTCAGCAATTAAACGCACAGCAACACTTTGCACACGACCGGCGCTTAAAGAATTTTTCATGCTCATCTTGCGCCATAAAACCGGGCTTATTTCAAAGCCAACTATCCTGTCTAAAATCCGTCGCGCCTGTTGTGCATTCACAAGATTCATATCAACTGTACGCGGGTTTTGCACAGCTCTTTGTATTGCGGTTTTTGTTATTTCATGAAAAACAATACGCTTTGTTTTTAAGGGATCAAGACCCAGCACTTCACATAAATGCCAGCTTATTGCTTCACCTTCACGGTCCTCATCCGTTGCCAGCCAAACTTCATCAGATTTTTTAGCCAGTGATTTTAATTCTTTTACAACCTTCTGTTTGTCTTCGGGCACTTTATAACGCGGCAAATAATTATTATTTACATCAATGCCCATATCATCTTTTTCAAGATCACGTATATGCCCATAAGAACTCTTCACTTCAAAATCTCCTCCGAGAAACTTTTCAATGGTTTTAGCTTTTGCCGGACTTTCTACTATCAATAAATTCTTAGCCATTCATTATTTTTTTTGAGCTTAGCTGAAGTAATTCTGTTCAGCTTTTGTTCTTCATTATAATTCCGATACTTCACAAACGCACTTATACTGTATATCATTATTCAGCACTATGCGAAGTTTGCAATATTAATCTAAACAATTCAAAACGGAGAGATGCGAAAAGAATGCTGGTTTAAAACTATTTGAGCTTAGTTATTTCTTTACTCCAAAAGATTGGTAGATTATCTTTTTCATACTTGTTTGGATAAGGATAACTAAATGGTGCTGTGCTATTCAATGTTGCGCTTACCTGATAGATTTTGTTATTCTGAAAAAAACCTATACCAAGAAATTCTGGACAAGGTTCAACAATAAGAACAAACCTGTTAGTGTAATTTGGAAAATCAGTTTTTATAACTTCAAACTTTTGTAATAACGCAAAAGCCATATAACCGCAATTTGGCGTTAAACCAAGAGCTTTAGTTAATCTTACTTCAAAGTGATAAACTATAGAATCTTTTGTTTGGTCAATATTTTTTGCAGTTTGACTGAAACAATAAGACGAAAATAAAAGCGATATAATTAATAATGCAAACCTCATTTTACATCTTTAATTTTCAAATTTAAAATTCAATTTATCAAATATCTTACATAAATATACAGCACATGTATTGCGAGCAACGAACACAATAAAGATTCTAATCAGTAATTAATACCTCTTTTACTAATAAATTAAAACTAACTCTAAGTATCTTTCCTTTTTACTTTTTTGATTGCAATTATATGAAACCAATCGTTCAAATTTCTCTTGATCTTACTAATATTAATGAAGCACTTGAAACGGCTTTCATGGCTTTACGTGCTGGTGTTGACTGGCTTGAAGCAGGCACACCATTAATACTTGCTGAAGGTTTGCATGGGGTAAGAAAATTACGAGAGATGTTTCCCCACACGCCAATAGTTGCTGATCTTAAAACAATGGATGGCGGTTATCTTGAAACGGAAATGATGGCAAAAGCCGGTGCAACACATGTAGTGGTGATGGCACGTGCACACGAAGAAACAATCAAATGTGTTGTGCAGGCAGGTAAAGATTATAATGTAAAAGTGATGGGTGATAATCTTGGTTGTGCAGATATGGTTGCTGCTGCAAAAATGCTGGAAGCACTCGGTTGCGATTATGTAATTCATCATATAGGTTATGATGAAAGACGCGGCATTGCAGCAAAAGGAAAACGAATGCCAAGCCCGCTTGATCAGTTGCGGGAAATAGTTGAAGCAGTAAATATTCCGGTACAGGCTGTTGGCGGATTAAGTTTGGAACAAGCCATTCAGTGTCCTGAATATGGTGCGCCGCTTGTAGTACTTGGCGCTCCTTTAACTATTGATGCTGATGCATTCAAAACTGCTGATGGTGACCTTGAAAGTTCATTGCGTTTGATCTGTGAAAAGATACATGCATATAGAGATATTATAATTGGAAAGAAATAAATTATCATCTTATTCAACAATCATTGCTGTATGAAATATCCTGGTGTTGTTAATTATGCTGCTGAAAAAAATGCCGTTGAATTACGCGAAATTTCTAAACCTGAAATTGGCGATGAAGATGTGTTGCTTGAAGTAGTTAATGTGGGTGTATGCGGAAGTGATTTGCATCAATGGACAAATGATCATAGCTGGCCGGTAAATTATCCTGTTGTGCTTGGTCATGAATTTGGCGGACACATTGTTGAAACCGGTGCACATGTTTCAGGTTGGAAAGAAGGCGATCGCGTGGTGAGTGAAACAGCAGCTATCATTGATCTGAATAATCCAATGTCTAAACAAGGATTGTATAATCTTGATCCAACAAGAAAAGGTTTTGGTTATGGTGTAAACGGAGCGATGACAAAATATGTAAAAGTTCCTGCACGCTGCCTGCATCGTATTCCCGATCAGCTTGCATTTGAACAAGCTTGTCTTACAGAACCTTGTTGTGTTGCCTACAATGCTGTAGTTGAAAACACAAGAATAAAACCGGGTGATCGCGTAGTGGTGCTTGGCCCTGGCACTATTGGTATTTTATGCGTTGCGGTTGCAAAACTTTGCGGCGCTGAAGTAGTTGTAGTTGGTCTTGATG
>JBDTLW010000113.1:0-6425 GCA_039934575.1 Parafilimonas sp.
GGCGCAAATATGCTGTTAGGTATTATACTCGTATTTCCTATCACCATTGTAACAGCCATTGTTTCTCCCAATGCTCTGCCAAGCGATAATAATATGCCTGCAAACAAACCTGATTTTGTGTATGGAAGAACTACACTTCTTATTACTTCATATCTTGTTGCACCCAAAGAATATGCGCCTTCTTTTAATGACTGCGGAACTATTTTGATCATCTCCCTGCCTATTGATGCTGCATAAGGAATGATCATTATCGCAAGCACAACAGAAGCTGTAAAAATGCCGATGCCATAAGGCACAACACCCAATTTAATTTCGAGTGCCCGCACCATCGGCACCAATACAATCAAAGCCCAAAAGCCATATATAACAGACGGCACTGCGGCAATTAATTCAACTGCATTTTTAAGAAGATTGGAGAGCCATCCTTTTGTATTGTATTCGCCCAAATAAATTGCAACCGCAAATGAAAATGGAATGGAAATAATTAATGCGAGAAAAGAGGTTAGCAACGTGCCCAGCAAAAATGGATAAGCGCCATACACATTTGTAACAGGGTTCCAGGTTTTGCCCCACAAATATTTTATGCCTAATGCTTTTATAGATGGTACAGACTGAACAATCAGTGTAAGAAAAATGCCTAATACCAGCAGTATCATTATAACGGCTATAGTTACAAGTGAACGTTTAAAAAACCCTTCCCATTTTATTTGTTTATAAGGGCTCGCAGCTTTTTTAGCTTTAAGTTTTTCCATTATGTCCTGGTAAGATGGAACCCGGGAAAAAATATTTCCGAGTGTACTGATTGTTTTAGTCTCGTCCATAATTATTTATTATTGCATGATAGGCTTGCCATCGAATGTTGCACTCTTTAAAATATTTTCCGCAACTATTACAGCGGCTGGTGATAACGGCGCATAATGTAAGTCTGAACAATACTGCTGGCCATCATGAATATTCCACCATAAAAGCTTTACAACTTTAGAAGCTTTATCCTGAGAACGGTTATTATAATTCTGTTCTTTATAAATAAGCGCCCATGTAAAACCACTGATAGGGTAGCCATCAGGAGCATCAGTATTCGTTAAAGAAACTTTTGAATCTGCGGGTAATTGAATATTACCGGCAGCGCTTGTAGAAGCAATATTCGGTGTAATAAAATTACCTGATTTATTTTGAAGTTTTGCAAAGCTCATATTGTTTTGAAGTGCATACGCCAATTCAATATAACCAACGGCACCAGGTGTTTGTTTAATTAAACCTGCAACACCTTCGTTACCTTTTCCACCTAAACCAATTGGCCAATTTATGGAAGAACCTTTACCTACTTTATTGCTCCAATCATTACTTACTTTAGAAAGATAAGTAGTAAAGATGTTGGTAGTTCCACTGCCATCAGAACGATGTGCGATTACGATAGGCATGTTAGGCAATTTAACACCAGCGTTAACCGCAACAATGGCTGCATCATTCCACTTTGTAATTTTTCCAAGAAAAATATTTGCAAGTACTGCAGGTGTTAAGTTAAGTGTATCTTTTAAGTCAGGAAGATTATAGCTTATGGTAACAGCGCCTGAACACATAGGAATATGCAAAACAGGAACGCCGATGGTGCTGTCTTGTTCACCATTAAGCGGCGCATCAGAATCACCAAAATCAACTGTTTTATTTGTTAGCTGAAGAATACCGCCGCCAGAACCGATGGACTGATAATTTACTTTTACACCTGTTTGCTGATTGTAAACAGAAAACACTTTTGAAAAGAACGGATAAATAAAAGTGCTGCCTGCACCTAAAATTGTATTGTTATCTGAAGTGGCTGATGCAGCATCTGATTTCTTACTATCTGCACCATTCATTGAATTGTTTCCGCCATTGCATGATGCAAAAGCAAAACTTATGCATATTAAACCTGTAATTGCTAAATGTTGCAGTTTAAAAAAATTGTATTTCATGTATGTTATTATTTATTTTTAAAATTTTATTTAGATTATTTTTTATTTCCCGAAAACATAATAGAATGTAAACCGGTAAACAAGATCGTTGCCGTTGTATAAGTTCTCCGGTCCCTGGTTAGTATATTTATTATACCATATATTAGGCATCAGGTGCACATTCTTCGCCGGCGTAAAATCTAAACCTGCTGTAATAAATTGTTCTTTGGTATTTGGATCGTTGTAACCTGAAGTATTGCCTTTGTAAGCCGAATATTTACTGTTATCAATTTTATTATCAGGATTAAATGCATCGTAACGTGCGAAAACATTTAATTTATTTTTTACAAGTGCTGTATGTGCAAAAACTGAAATACCTTTTGCCTGCACAGTTAAAAGATCAACATTACCTGTAGAAATTTCTGTTGCCTGGTCATCGTTAACAAGGTTATTTGTATATGCTTCAACACCAACTGTAAATGTTGGAACGGTATAAGCAACAAAACCTTTAATCATACTTCTTGAATGTTCCATGCCGTTAATTGGTGCTGAGCGTTGATAATCGCCATAAATATTTACATACAATTTTTTATCAAGAAATTTGCCCCATATATCACCATACAACCATTTGTATTTATCGCCTTCAGGCTTTGCACCAGTGCCATTACCTACCATAAAATCATAACCAAAATTACCTGTGGACGGATCAAATTTTCCCTGTAATGCCGCGCCTAAATCGTAAGAAGGCGTGCCGCGAATATCAATAACTGTTTTTTCAATAGAACGATAGCGCCATATAGATTCTGACGGCATAGTGAAGCCCACTGTTGATACCTGGCCAAGAACAAGATCTGTTCCCTTCCATAAGTCTTTAACGCGAAGGTTTGCCAACTTTATATAGAAGGCAAGTTTGTTATCTGTTAATGCTTCACCGCTGGTTGCGCCATTTGCAGCTTCCAATAATAATTCAGCGGAAAATTTACTGGTGATGTTATAATTATAACCAAGATACACACGCCGTATCTGGAACGCATTCCTGTCTTTCGGAATACCGGTATATTGATTACCACCACCTCTGTTCAAAGTGTCTGCATTTGCTTTATAATAATAGTCGGCAAAAACATAACCCCATAATCTGCCAGAGTTTGGCTTATTAGCTTTGAAAGCAGAATCTGAATTGGATGTGAATTGCGCTTGCACACTATTTACTTTAAGCAGGAAAATACACAGGATTACACCAATGAATATTTTTTTCATAAAACTCTTTGATTGCATAATCTTTTAATTATGCAGCAAAGGTGTAATTGCACAATTACCCCAATGTTAAGCCTGTATTAACGCTATGTTACCAAATGCCGATATGGATTAGTTCTTAATTTCTAAAGAAGATTATTAAGCTGCATTTTTTATTCATAATATAAGTGCAATAATTATTGCATTGTATTAATTGCATGAATAAAGTAAATTGCCGTTGCTAATTGCATTAATCTTTATAAAAAAATTATACGCACATGAATCATTCCTCTTTATTTTTTATTTGCCTTGCTGTGATGCTTATGAATTTATATAGTGAACCATCAGAAAAAAATAATTCAAATATCAACGGCTATAAACTTGTTTGGTCTGATGAGTTTAATGGCAATACTGTAAACACAGCTAATTGGAATTTTGAAAAAGGCGCAAGCGGCTGGGGCAATCATGAACAGGAATATTATCAGGCTGCAAATGCTACTGTTGTAAATGGCAATCTTATAATTACCGGCAAAAAAGAAGATGTGCAACAAAGCCATTATACTTCATCAAGAATGACGACAAAAGGCAAGCATGAATTTTTATATGGAAAGATTGAAGCGCGTATAAAAATTCCTGTTGGGCAAGGCTTCTGGCCGGCATTCTGGATGCTTGGTGCAGATATTGATGAAACACCATGGCCGGCTTCCGGCGAAACGGATATTATGGAACATATAAATACTGACAGTCTTTTATATGGCACTCTGCATTGGGATAATAACGGACATGTGCAAAGCGGAGATACACTTACATACAATCCATCTGCTTATCATGTTTATGCAGTTGAATGGGATTCTGCTTCTCTGCGTTGGTATGTTGATGGTAAAAAATTTCATGAAGTAAATATTCTTAACAGCATAAACAGTACTGAAGAATTTCATAAACCTTCCTTTATACTTTTAAATCTTGCATTGGGTGGCGATTGGCCCGGGCAGGTGATTGATGACAGCAAACTGCCTGCTAAAATGTATGTTGATTATGTAAGGGTTTATCAAAAAAAATAATTAAATTTTTTTTATTTTATAGAATAGGATCATCAATAGTTTCTCTTAACTGCCTGAAATATTCAGACGCCTGTAATAAACGGCTGCCATACCAGCTAAACATTTCGCCATCAACCAATATTATTAAGGGACCGAACATGTAAATTACAACGATGCATCTTCATCAATTTTATTTGCTTTAATTTATGAATGCGCCGCACTTTCGCTTCTTTATTATGTGTTATATAAAAGAAATGAAAATTTCTGCAAACTTGGTTTAAGTTTCACATGGAAGCAACTATTAGCTGGAATTGGTTTAGCTCTCCTTGCCTTTGCTGTTTCGTATGTAGTTGAATGGATTTTAATAAGAACTTTATCACCTTCCTATTGGAAATATTTTCATCCAAAAAACACGGACTTTATTCCTGCTGGTTTTTCAATTCTATTTTAATATTCCTTCTTATTAATGCTTTTACAGAAGAAGTAATTGTTAGGGCATTTATTATAAGAGAAACAATTTCTTAAACTCATAATAAAACATTGGCAATATTAATTAGTGTACTATTTCAAATGCCATATCATCTTTACCAGGGAATATTACCGACATTAATAGTAGGATTGGTTTTTTTAATAAATTCAATTTACTATGCAAAGACAGAAAAGTTAACTCCGGTAATTATTGCGCACATAATTATGGAGGTAATTGCAATATCAACTATTAAGCACAAATGATCTGTTCAGAATAATTTTTATAGTTAACTACTTAAGTATAATAATGCAAATCTGAGATTGAAGTAACTGCTACATTCAAGTATTTCTTACCAAATCTGAATCCTGTTTTTATCATCCAAATACATTTTATCGCCGGGCTGCACATTAAATGCATCGTAAAAATGTGTGGAGTTCATCAACGGACCGTTTACTCGCCACATGGGTGGTGAGTGAGGATTGTTATTGATCCACAAACGCAGGTACTCATCTTTCATCTTCACACGCCATATCCGCGCAACAGAAATAAAGAACCGCTGATCTGGTGTAAAGCCGTCAAGCTTTGTTGTATCATGTCCTTCCTTAGTCATTTTAAAAGCATCATAAGCAACAGCAACACCGCTTAGATCTGCTGTATTTTCACCAACTGTCATTGCACCTTTAACATGCACGGTATCTAAAACAGTAAAAGAATTGTACAGGTCAATTACCTGTTGTGTTTTTGCCTTGAACTTTGCATAGTCATCTTTCGTCCACCAGTTTTTTACGTTGCCATCTTTATCATACTGCGCGCCCTGGTCATCAAAAGTATGTGTCATTTCATGACCAATCACCATACCAATGCCGCCATAGTTAAGCGCATCATCAGCGTTATTATCAAAATAAGGTGGCTGTAAAATGGCTGCAGGAAAAACAATTTCGTTAGCTGAAGGATTATTATAAGCAGTAACAGTTGAAGGCGTGGTAAACCATTCACTCCTGTCAACAGGCTTATTCAATTTTGCCAGTTCAAATTGATAATTGTTAGAAGCAACCGATACCACATTATCAAAGTACTTATCTTTTACAATTGTTACGTTGCCATAGTCTCTCCACTTATCCGGATAACCAATCTTCTTTGTGATGGCAAACAATTTTTCTTTCGCTTTTTGTTTTGTGCTGTCGCTCATCCAATCCAGTTTATCTATTCTTGCAGCAAATGCTTTTTGTAAATTATTTACAAGCTCAAGTGCACGCTTTTTTGCATCTTCTGTAAAATATTTTTTCACGTATAATTGCCCAAGCGCCTGACCCAACGAACGGTCAACTGCACTTGCCATTATCTCGCCGCGTGTTTTTTGCACAGCCTGTCCTGATAAAACTTTATTGAATTCAAATGCTGCATCAACAAAAGGTTTGCTTAACACATTTGTGTAGTTGTTGATGGAATAAGCTTTCAAATAAATTTTCCAGTCACTGATGGGAATAGATTTTAAAACTGCATTCAGTTTATCGTAATAAGCAGGTTGTCCTACATCAATAGAATCTGTTTTTGCACCCAGTTCATTCAGCACGTTCACCCAGCCGATATTGGGTTGCCGCTTTGTAAGATCTGCAACAGCCATTTTATTATAGTTTGCATTTACATCGCGTAATTCAATATTGGTTTTGTGCGATGATGCAAGTTGCTTCTCAATATTATAAACTATATCAGCATTTTTTGTTGATGTTGCCGTATCACTGCCTGTAAGTT
>JBDTLW010000114.1:0-6408 GCA_039934575.1 Parafilimonas sp.
TTTACTTATCTGATCTTCATAATAAATCTTTTCCTGCATCACAGAATGAAGATTACCGCCGGGTTCTGTTGAATCTCTTTCAATATAAATATGACCATTAAAATTTTGCTTTTTTAATTCAGCAAATATTGCAGGAAAGTCAACAATGCCTGTACCAACAACTACATCTTTTAATGTTGGGTCATTATAAGCAGCAATATCTTTTAAGTGAATACCAATAATGTGACCGCTTAATTTTTTTATTGCATCCAATGGTTTAATACCGCTTTTTGGCCAATGACCAAGATCTGCGCACACATAAAAATTCGGATGGTCTTTCAATGCCATTAATGTTGTATCCGGATTCCAGTAATGACTGAACCCTAACCAATGATCATGAATGGCTATTTTAATTCCATAAACACCTGCGAGGCTATCAAGACTATTCCACATGTTTAATGGCGGTTCTGTTGTTACGTATTCAACACCCAATTCCTTTGCAATATCAAATTGTTTTTTCCAGGAAGCGATTGTTGAATCACCCACTATATATAAACTTTCCACTTTTAAGTTCTTTGCTGCAATCATTGATTTTAATTTATCAATACCTGCCATTGAAAGTTTTCCGATAACAGAATCTTTAAAGTCAGTGCCGGCGCTTACAAATGTGTTTGGCTCAATATATACCAACCCTGCACTATCTGCTTTATCTAATGATTGCGGAAAATCTACGTCGTGAAAAGTCCAGAGCGCCACACCAAATTTCCAGTCTTTTGCAGGATCAACAGTTGATGTAGTTGCTGTTGAATCAGTGTTTGTTGATGTTTGAGAACTGTTGTTGCATGCAATAAAAAATATTGTTGCAAGTAAAAGCAGAATGGTTATTTGTTTCATGTATATATTTTTTGATTTTTAATTTTCACAGGGAATGAATGATTATTTATATCGCTAAAAAATTATCTCTCCAGATCATCTCTTGAAGGTAAAGGAGGAAACGGATTATGCGGTTCTGTTTGATACCAGAATGCAACGGTTGCAATATCATCCTGCAAAGGCATGTATCTTCCGTTTTGCCGCCATCCTAAATCCTGTATAGTAACTTTCAAATCTTTTTCAAAACGTATGGGATCTGTAATATGCCAGCGGTATAATCCAAACCGCTGCGCCACATTGTAATGCCCATCCCCTTTTATTACCTGTGGCAATCCGGTATAGGCATTTGAAAACTCAGTATAATGTGATTCATCAACACCCGCAGCATTGTTTATATGTGTATCAAAATCATAAGAGCCGCAAAAATAATCTTCAGTGCCCGTGCCGTTTATGGTTGGAAATTTTGTATCACCATCCATAAAAAACTTTATCTCGCCTTCTCCCCACCATCCGTTTTTATAAGAGCCATAAGCCATGTACGTTCCAACATATTGACCTTTGCCTTTTATGTTATCAACAATCACATAATCCTGTTTTAAAGGCAAAGGATTTACGCGGCGAAATTGTGCATGAAAATACGCAGCATCATCAGGCACCTGCGTAAGCATATAATCAACCTGGTAATACAAAACCATGTCTTCATCTGCAATGTTTTCCATTGTTATTCTGCACTTCTTTTTAAAAGGCATGGGCCAATAACAATTAAATGCGCTGCCCGGATTTACCGTTACAGCCAATGAATTAAGATTAGAATATTTTCCCCAGGCCATACAAAAAAAATCACCAACGGGCACTTCAACAGAAGGTGTTTTTTCATCATCCCAATAAAAACGAAGAATAGAATAACGCCAGTTGCCGGTTGGTGTCATCCATATATGTGAAATAGAACCCGAACCATCTATTTCAGCCAAAGTAAATGTTGTTTTAGATTTAATAACAATACTCGGACTTACCTTCCATCCTTGCCCTAATTCTCTTGAAGCACTTGAGCCTGTGCCTTCTGTTGCCATACCGCCTTTACCTTTTTCACCCGTTAAATTTTCAGGGCTTATGCTGCGGGTTTTAGCATCTGATAAACGATAAATGTTAGAAAGATTTGCATTAATACCATTAAATGGTTGTTGCGCAAAACTTACACAAGGAATAAGAATGAGTAAGGCAAAATATTTTTTCATAAGCAAAGTTTTTTGGATGAAGTAATGGTTTGCATTTAAAATTTATTGCTGCTGTAAGCAATAAATTTATAAAGATTTTACAATCATTCGTTTTTAAAATAAAACAAGTTAGTTTAACTGATAGAAAACCCTCATTTCTGAGGTTTTAATTTTTGACGCAGTAAATTATATTTATATTTTAAGCAGGCATTAAGCATATCTCAGCCGGCACACTGCACATTACGGTTAGGATACTTTTGGTGGTGGCTGCCGTTTTATTCTCTTGTCACTATAACCACTTTATCCTTTTGTTTAATTGCCAATCTTTTTCTGTGTTTGTCAAACGCCACTTGTGGTTGTTTATCGTTGTCAAAAAGAATTGATGATTTTTGCTCGCCTGAATAAATATTTTCTGCCTTGTCTATTATCAGCCCAGTTGTTAGGTCAATAATCTTTGGAAATTTATAAATGTCCCAACATAGTGTTTCATTAATTGAAAACAAATTTCCAAAATCAAATTCAGGGGTTGCTTGATTAGAAAATGTATTGTCAATAATATTCCAAATAGCAAAGGATTGACTTGGCAAGTTTAATATTTTTTCATCATCAATTACTTCAGCGGAAGAGCCAGCTAAAATTTTGGTGTCATTAATAAAGCTTGCCGTACAAATTTCGCTGCCAGAATCAGGAAAATTATAATCTAATTTATCAAGTAAATTTGGGTTTAAAAAACAATCTTTTATTTCAAAAACATTTATTACATCAATAGGATGCCAAACCCAACCTTTACTCATTAAATATTTGCCACTATTGCTAACTTCTAAGCGTGAATGAAAAATGTCGGATGGTTCTCTATTTTGAGTATTTGTTACAATTTCACCACTTTCAACATGTTCAAAGTCAAGTTGACGATAACTAACCGGGCAATGAGCTAAATAAACTTTGTCATTATAATTTATAAATGCCGCAGGATAATCATAAACATCTGCCATGTAATATGAACGATTAATTTCTCGTAGAATTTCTCCATTTTTAATTAAAAGCCCTTTTGTTCCAAGTCGTTCAAATAAAAAAACATATTGTCCATCTGCTGAATTGATTGCACTATCAAACTTATACCCAAAGTGATATTTATTAAGTTGTTTTGTTTCTCCATTCAATGTATAAATTTTGCCAGCGCTACACCAGTCAACAATCTTGTTGTCAAACCAATTTAAAGTTTGTACTGAAATATTTAATATTTGAATTTGCATAATCAGGGTCTTCAAAAATGGCAGCCAACATGCTGATTACTTTATTTTGTATCAGCCTCGCTGTAATCATTATTCTCTTCATCTTCTTCACCAATTTCTTCGTCGGCGTCATCTAATTCAGCGCCGGGTATATCAAGATCATCGGCCGTTACTTCAATATCTTCATTCAGTTTTTCTCCATCAAAATCTTCATCGTCTAATTCAGCAGTATATAGACCTTCATTATCAGGCGTGTCCATATCAGTGGCAGTTCTTTCAAGCGCTATTTTTTCATCTTCTGTTACATCAGAATCATCACTTACAGAATCATCCGTAATATCATCATCACCATCCGGTTCGTTTTCTGTGCCGTCATCAATATCTTCCAGTTCATCAAAAATACCTGCACCTTCTTCATCATCAGAAGATATGGTGGTATCAGCTAATTCACCTAATCCTGGTACATGAATATGTTCCTGCCCGGGTATATCCTCAACATCTGGAAGATCCATGATAATTTCTTCCTGTTGCAATTCTCTTTTATCTCTATCTGATTCAGGTAAATCTGTATGTAATGTCATAAAAAAATTTTTTTAAATATACTAAAACAGTGCCATCAACCTATATAAAATAAAACCTGGATTAATTAAAAATTATTGAGAGTAAAATTATCTACATAAACTTATTGTATTCATAATTTAAACATTCAATTAAAATTATGGCCTGACGTTTGTATTAATCTGGTTGTTCAAAATATTTGATCTCTAAAAAATTATGTTTTATGAAAAAAATAATGAGCATTTTATGTATAGGTTGCTTTTGCGCTTTTGCAGCCTGTAACAGTGGTTCTTCAAACAGCGACAGTGTAGATAGCGCTAATAATATTAATGACAGTATTATGCCTGACAGCAATTCCATGATGAATAGCGATACAAGCATGAGCACTATGTCATCTGCACCCGTGTCGCAGGAAGATGCAGATTGGGCAGTTAAAGTGGCTAATGCAAACATGACAGAAGTAGAATTAAGCAAGGTTGCACAAACAAAAGCTGCATCGCCGCGCTTGAAAAATTTTGCTGATATGATGGTAACAGATCATACCGCAGCCGGCAATAAACTCACACAACTTGCAGGAACAAAAAATATTACTTTGCCCGCAAACCTTGATGATAAATCTCAAAAAAAATTAGATGATTTAAACAAAAAGACCGGCAGTGACTTTAATAAAGAATATACAAAAGATATGCTTGGTGATCATAAAGATGCAGTTGATTTATTTAAAAAAGGAAGTAATGATCTGAAAGATGCGGACTTAAAGAGTTTTGCATCCACAACATTACCCACATTGCAAATGCACCTGGATTCTATAAAAGTAATTTCAGGTAAAAAATAGTTTCAATCTATGCCACTATAAACAAGGGGATGCACAAGCATCCCTTTTTATTTGTTGTAAATTAACCAGTGCTTGTTATAAATTATATTTCTTTGCATTGATTAATGGATAAGTTTTTCTATATCATTTTTATAAAAATTTACCCGCTTGCTGCAGCGTTGCTATCGCCTTTTAATGAAAAGGCAAAGCTTTGGCGTAAAGGCAGGAAAAAAATTTTAAAGAAAATTGAAGCTGCTGTTCACAATGATGGCGCAAAAAAAATATGGATGCATTGCGCTTCTCTTGGAGAGTTTGAACAAGGGCGCCCGCTGTTAGAAAAATTTAAAATATTATATCCTGGTTATAAACTGGTACTCACATTTTTTTCTCCTTCGGGATATGAGGTACAAAAAAATAATACACTTGCAGACTATATTTTTTATCTGCCGATTGATTCTAAACATAATGCAAAAAACTTTCTTGCACTTATCAATCCTTCGCTTATCGTTTTTGTGAAATATGAATACTGGTATTATTATTTAAAAGAAGCGCAAGCCAGGAAAATTCCTTTGCTGCTTGCTTCCGGAATCTTTTTACCTCATTTTTCTTTTTTTAAATGGTATGGAAAAATCAGCAGGGAAATGCTGCATTTTTTCACGCATTTTTTTGTGCAGACGGAAAATTCAAAACAACTTCTTCAATCAATACATATCAGTAATGTAAGCGTTACAGGTGATACAAGATTTGACCGTGTTTTACAGGTTGCTTCAGAACAAAAAATCTTTACTGAAATAGAAGCTTTCATCAATCATAAAAAAACAATTGTTGCAGGCAGCACCTGGACAGATGATGATGAAGTGCTTGATCATTTTGCCAATACATATACTGAGCTAAAGTTTATAATAGCTCCTCATGATATAAGCAAAGATCGGCTTAAAGAATGTTGCCAATTGTATAAACATGCTGTTTTATATTCCGAGTATATAAACACTATAACTAAAAATGAAACGCTGAATGAAAATATCAATACGCTTATAATTGATAATATCGGTACGCTTAAATTTTTATATCGCTATGCAACTATATGTTATGTTGGCGGCGGTTTTGGTAATGATGGAATTCATAATGTGCTTGAAGCCGCAGTGTATTATAAACCTGTTGTGTTTGGACCTTCTTATGAAAATTTTTCTGAAGCAATTTCATTAATTGATAAAGGCGGCGCATTTGATATTGATGGTCCGCTTGAATTAGAAAGCCAGATGGAGGAATTATTATCCGATGAAAAATTTTATACTGAAGCCTGTGCAATTGCAGGTGATTATGTAAAGAATAATGCAGGCGCTACAAAAGCCATCATGGATTATATTCAGGCAAATCGTCTCCTGATCAACTGATCGAATAAATACACAGATTCTGAGTTTTCATTCCAGCCTAATTTTAATTTCAGTTCGCGTTTTATCCAAAGTTCAGCTTCACCATAAATATTAAAACCATTAATGGTTTTAATGCTGCGTTCATACATGGTTTGATCACCCCGAAAAAGATCATTTATAAAAAGATACTGATCATTTATACCAATTGCTTTGCGCAGATCTTTGATTGGTCCTTCTTTTATTGAACTTCCAACTTCTTTATGAGAAACGCCAGGCTTTAATTTATCGTTTAAGCTTTCGTGTTGCGCTGCGATGGATTCATTTACTTCCTGCTGCTTTAAGGCAAGCGTAGGAATATCAACCAT